>CASEGD010000008.1 GCA_949287345.1 uncultured Phascolarctobacterium sp.
AAAGGCCAGCGCCAAAGAACCGATACTCAAGCTGGCGAGCAGGCCGCTCATATCGTAGTTCCATTCTTTGGCAACCATCAGCGTGGCGATAACGGCCAGCAAAATACGCATCATAGTGGAAAGAATGTTAGCCAGTGATTCTTCAATGTGGATATCGGCGCGCGTTAAAAGGCGCAGCGCAAAACCATGCGTAATATCACTGATGTTGAAAATACCCCAGAAAATGCAGATGATAAAGCTGCTGCGCAAAAGCCTGTCAATCGATGGGTGGTCGGTAACGAAGGTGATGGGCGAGCAGTTCAGCGCCGCATAAACGCCGAGGATGAACAAATAAATGTGAATCGGCTTGGCGAAAGCGTCTAAAATATCGCCGCCGTATTCAAACGACATTTTGTTGTTTAAAAGCATTAAAAAGCGCAGTATCACCGTGCGGTAAATATAGCGCACCAGCATAAAGCCGCAGAAAACCATAACCGGTTTTGCCCACGGCGTTAACATTTCAATAATCTGTTCCATACAAGCTCCTTAAAAGATTTATTATAAACATTTTAACATTTTGACGGCTTAAAAACAATAATTCACAAAACTTACAAGATAATACGCCGCGGTTTGTGTTATAATATTGTCAGCGATTAACATAAGGAGGCAGGTTATGGAATATTTCTTGGAAGCATTAGCAGCAGCCCTGATTGTAATTGTCGGACCGCTGTTGACTTTGGTGGGATTGCCTGGCAACACGCTGATGCTTTTGGCGGGGGTAGGATTTGCCTGTTTTGACGAAGCAAAATATTTTGACGGGCGCATTTTATCCGCGCTGGTGCTGATTTATGTTTTTGGTGAATTATGGGAGTTTGTAGTATCGTTTTTCGGCATCCGCAGGCATAAACTGCCGTGGAGCGTGGTCGGGCTGATTGGCATCGGCACCTTCATCGGCGCGGTGCTCGGCACGGGCGTGTTCCCGGTGTTCGGCAGCGTGCTGGGCGGCGCAATGGGCTCGTTTGTTATGGCGTTTGTGTATGAATATTCGCAAACCATGGATTGCGACGACGCTTTTGAGCTGGCGTGGAAGGCTGCCAAGCTGCAATTTATTGCCATTGTGGGCAAGGTTGTTGCCGCAGCGGCGATGGCGATTCTGCTTGTTAAGCAAATCTTTTTGAATACATAAGGAGGAAAGCATGGATAAGTTGAAATTTAAATTCGTACACAACAATTTTAATGTGCTCGAACTGGGAAGAAGCATGTATTTTTACGAAGAAGCGCTTGGCTTGAAGGAAGTAAGGCGCATCACTGCTGAAGACGGCAGCTTTATTTTAGTATATCTCGGCGACGGCGAAACCAATTTTGAACTGGAGCTTACCTGGCTGCGCGACTGCAAAGAGCCTTACAACCTTGGCGACAATGAATTTCATCTGGCATTTATGGCCAAAGATTATGAAGCAGCGCACGCCAAACACAAAGAAATGGGCTGCGTAGTTTACGAAAACGAAAAAATGGGCATTTATTTCATCGCTGATCCTGATGGGTACTGGATTGAGATTTTGCCGCCGCTGCCTTTAAGAAAATAAGGATGTGAAAATATGGCAGATTTAAAACATATGACGGTAGTTACCAGCGGCAAGCTGCGCCAAACGGCGTACGACCTGCTGGATACCGAAACCAATCTGCTGGCATGGAAAGAAGGCGGGCGCACACCGGCGGATATTTTTGACGGTTGGCTGGCGCAGGCCGACGCTTTGTATTCCATTGGCAACATAAAAATTAATGACGAGCTTCTGGCAAAAGCGCCTAAATTAAAGGTTATTGCACAGGCTTCCGTCGGTTACGACAACATCGACGTCGCTGCCTGCCATGCGCGCGGCATTAAGGTTGGCAACACACCCCGTGTGCTTTCTCCCGCCGTGGCGGATTTAGCTTACGGGCTGATTATTGACAGCGCCCGCAAAATTGCACGCGGTTGGCAGCATGTGGAAAGCGGCAAATGGGGCGAGCGCAAAGGGCTTGGGTTTGGCGTAGATTTAGCCGGCAAGACGTTGGGCATCGTCGGTATGGGCGATATCGGCAGCAGGGTTGTTAAGCGTGCTTTGGCAAGCGATATGCGAGTTATTTACCACAACCGCCACCGCCGTACGGACGACGCAGCTTTGGGCGCAAGCTATGTAAGTTTTGACGAGCTGTTAAAGACGGCGGATTTTATACTTGTAACCGTGCCGCTGACAGTGGAAACAAAGGGAATGTTCGGCAAAGCACAGTTTGACGCTATGAAGCAGGGCGTCCGTTTTATTAACATTGCCCGCGGCAAAATTGTGGATACGGACGCGCTGTATGAAGCGCTGGCAAGCAAAAAAGTTGCTTACGCCGCGCTGGATGTTACCGATCCGGAACCTCTGCCCGGCGACCATAAGCTGCTGACGCTTGACAACATTACCGTAACTCCGCACATTGCCACATCAACCGTGGAAACGCGCGATGCTATGGCAAAACTTGCAGCGGAAAATATTATTGCAGGCTTAAAAGGCGAACCTTTGCCTGCGGAAGTAAAAGGATAAGAGAAAATAGCAATAAAAAACGGAGCACAATCATGTGCTCCGTTTTTGCTTATCTAATTTATTTCTCCGGTAAAGCCGTAAGATAATCCAGCGAAGTGCCGTCGTCGAAGGCGACGTTTGTTAAGTAGGCGTTCCATTTAATTTTGCTGAGGTCGCTGTTGATGACCTGGGCGTCTTCGTTAACGTAGGGATTAAGTTCAAAATCAAATTTGTACAGTTTGTTGGCGCCGTTTTGCAGTACGGAATTGCTGGCAAAGTTGCCGCTGTAAAAAATCTGGCCGTCGTCGCCGTACAGTTCAAGCACACCGGCAATATAGTTGATGTTTTTGCCCGAGGTATTGGTTAAGGTTACTTCGCTTTCCAGCATGCGGATAATGGCAGAGTAGTGTACGGAAGTGATTTGCAAAAGCTTTTTATCAAGCTGTACGTTTTGGGCAATCTGTTCGGCAATGGGTTTGTTAAGTTCTGCTAATTTGTCTTTAACGGCGGCTTCACGCTGCTGCATAAAATCCTGTAAATTGGTTATTTGCAGCAAACGCCACAAGCCGTCATCCAGCTGCTGCATTTTAATTTTTAAAACAAAATCGCGGTTTAAGCTTTCGTCGTGCAGTTTAATGCCGACAATTGCTGTTTCGCCGTCAACATTGCTGCTTTCCACGCCATCAAATTTAAGCGCGCCAAAGCCGGTACGGTCTTTCAGGTTGTCTACAATTTCTGCGCCGCTTTCATTGCCGGAGGCAACCTGCTTATGCACTTCGGCTTCGTTTTCCGGCTTGTCGCCGTGCATAATGTAGCTGCGGGTTTCGTTTTCCAGCAAGGGCACTGCCAGCCCTTTAATGCCCTTTACAATGGCGACAATAATCGGGTTGGCATCCTTATCCGCGCCGAAGGTTACGGCAACCACATCGTCATATGCGTGGCCGTACAGCGTGTCCATATCAACATGTTTTTCAAAGGTTTTTAAATCGTGCTGGCGGACGGCATCGGCAATCAGCGCAACG
Organism: uncultured Phascolarctobacterium sp.; assembly: GCA_949287345.1. GTDB lineage: Bacteria > Bacillota > Negativicutes > Acidaminococcales > Acidaminococcaceae > Fusicatenibacter_A. Next base: position 3,548 of record CASEGD010000008.1, read on the forward strand.
GAATGCTGCGGCGATTTAAGCCAGTAAAAAAAGTACCAGCCGCCTGCCAAAACCGCAAGCGTCGCCAGTACGGCTACGATTTTTTTAAATTTATCGTTCAAAGAAGACCCTCCCAAATAAAAAACTTTTTCACTGTCAATATTATACTACTAACGCAGGCTAATGCAATATTTTTGTGCATTTTATCTGCGCCAAAGCGCGAAAAATTATTGTAAAAAGCGTACTGTTTTAAAAAGAGGCATAAAAAAACCGCAGATTGATTTCTGCGGCTGATTTTTTAATTGGTCGGGGCGGCGAGATTCGAACTCACGGCCTCTTGTACCCGAAACAAGCGCGCTACCAAACTGCGCCACGCCCCGACTGGGTGTTACTTACTGCAACAAAATGTATTATAGAGAATTTTTAACGATTTGTCAACAACTTTTTAAAAATTTTTTAACCTTCAACAACAACGCGGATGAATTTAACGTTAAATGCTTCGGCGATGTGCTGCAGGCATTCGCGTTCAATATTGGTGCGGTGCAGTTCGCTTTCGGCAACGATTAAAATTCTGTCGCCGCTGAGGTTAATATTGTGAACCTTGCTGATGAGGCGTTTAAAATCGTCCTGACCGAGCTTTTCCTTTAATTTTGCCAGGCCTTCCATCAGATAAGGTTTTTCTTTAGACATACGTAATTCCAAAGGCGAAAAGGGAACGGTAACGACTTTGGCATCCCTTGCCAGGACAAAGTCTTCTTCGTGTTCGCCCGGTACTACCAGATCATCTCTCATTGTTCTTCCTCCTTTAGCTTTTACAAACTTAATTATAGTTTATTGCCGTAACAACGTCAAGTGTTTCATTCTTGACAAAAACCATAAATATAATATACAATATATTATCAAAAATTTAAACAGGAGTTGAAAAAATGAGTTTTTATAACGAGTTTAAGGATTTCGCCGTTCGCGGCAACGTACTGGACATGGCAATAGGTGTTGTAATAGGCGGTGCCTTCGGGCAGATTACCACTTCGTTGGTAAACAACGTAATTATGCCGCCGCTGGGCATGATGATTGGCAAAATTGACTTTTCCAATCTGTTCATCGCGCTGGACGGTAAAGATTACGCTTCCCTGAAAGCAGCAGCCGATGCAGGCGCGCCGGTACTGTCCTACGGTTTGTTCATCAATACCGTTATTAACTTTTTAATCATCGCATTTTCCGTATTTATTGTAATTAAACAAATCAACCGTTTCCGCCCGAAACCGGCTCCGGAACCGGAACCGAGACTGTGCCCGTTCTGCCGTCAGCCGATTGCCGATGACGCAACCCGCTGCCCGCACTGCACTTCCGAACTGTAAAATTTGCCAATAGTCGCATTAAGTTGTATAATACATATTATGGCTTAATGCGATTTTTTATTTGGACTGGAGGAAGATTGATGTCAGTTTTTGACGTTCTGCAAGAACGCGGCTTTTTAAAACAAATGTCGCACGAAGAAGAAATCCGTGAACTTCTCGAAAAGGAGAAAATCACTTTTTATATCGGTTTCGACCCGACGGCAGACAGCTTGCATGTCGGCCATTTTATCGCCCTGATGGCAATGAGCCACATGCAAAAAGCGGGGCACCGCCCGATTGTGCTTTTGGGCGGCGGCACCGGCATGGTTGGCGACCCGAGCGGCAAGGACGAAATGCGCAAAATGCTGACGCCGGAATTTATTGCGCATAACATTGCCTGCTTTAAAAAGCAGATGAGCCGTTTTATTGATTTTACGGACGACAAGGCGATTATGGTCAATAACGCCGACTGGCTGCTTGATTTAAACTACATTAAACTGCTGCGCGAAGTGGGCGTGCATTTTTCCGTTAACCGCATGCTGACGGCAGAATGCTTTAAAAAACGCCTGGAACGCGGCTTATCCTTCTTTGAATTTAACTATATGATTATGCAGGCGTACGATTTCTGGACGCTGAATAAAAAATACGGCTGCGTAATGGAAATGGGCGGCGACGACCAGTGGTCCAACATGCTGGCAGGTGTGGAACTTATCCGCCGCAAGGAGCAGAAACCAGCTTTTTGCATGACCTGCAAGCTTTTAACTACCAGCGACGGCCGCAAGATGGGCAAAACGGAAAAAGGCGCGCTGTGGCTTGACCCGGAAAAAACCAGCCCGTACGATTTTTACCAGTACTGGCGCAATGTTGACGACAGCGACGTGGAAAACTGCCTGGCGCTCTTAACCTTCCTGCCGATGGACGAAGTACGCCGTCTGGGCAGCCTGAAGGATTCTGCCATTAACGAAGCCAAAAAGGTACTGGCTTATGAAGTTACCAAACTTGTACACGGCGAAGCTGAAGCCGAAAAAGCCAAACAGGCAGCCGAAGCGCTTTTTGGTGGCGGCGGTGCCATGACCGACGTGCCGACCATTAACCTGACTGCTGAACAGGCAAGCGCCAAGCTGATTGATGTTTTGACTGCTGCTAAAGTTTTCAGCAGCAAACGCGAAGCAAGGCAGATGGTGCAGCAGGGCGGACTTTACATCGGAGATACCGCTGTCAGCGATGCTGAAATGCAGCTGGCACCGGAAATGTTCGACGCTGAAAAGAGCCTGCTTATCCGCAAGGGCAAAAAGAAATACTACCGTTTACTGATTGACTGATACGGAATAAAACAAAGTTAAGGCTGCCTTAACAAGCAGCCTTAATTTTTAAAAACTTTGGAGACCTTATGAAACAAAAACTTACTTTTATGGAAATTTTGCCGATAGGCTTAATGCTGTTTGCTTCGTTCTTTGGCGCGGGCAATTTAATCTTCCCGCCTGCGCTGGGGCAGTCGGCCGGCGTTAATTTTATATCGGCCGCAGCCGGATTTTGTACAACCGGCGTAGGCATACCGCTTTTGGGCATTATCGCTATCGGCCTTTTGCGAGCTTCCAACCCGGAGGCTTTGGCGCTGCCAGTGCACCCCAAATTTGCCAAGCTTTTGATTGTGGTAACGGTGCTGACCATCGGGCCGTTTTTCGCTATCCCGCGTACGGCGGCGGTGTCGTTTGATGTCGGTATTCTGCCGTTTATTTCGGCGGAGAACTACGATTTGGGCCTGGTGCTTTATTCACTGTTCTTTTTTGTGGTAACGTATTTTCTTTCCGTTAACCCTTCCAAAATTGTTGACTGGGTGGGCAAGGTTTTAACGCCGCTGCTGTTAATCAGCATTGCCATTTTGGTGGTGCAGGTGTTTATGAGCCCGATGGGCGCGCCGCAGCAGGCGGGCGGTTATTACGCCACTATGCCGTACCTGAAGGGCTTTCAGGAAGGCTATTACACGATGGACCTTCTGGCAACGATGCTGTTCGGCACGGTTGTTATTGATTCCATCAAGGTACGCGGCATCAGCGAAGGCAGCGTGCTGACGAAAACCTGCATTATGGCGGGCATTATTGCGGCGGTGCTTTTGGCGGCGATTTATTTTTCGCTGACCTATACCGGCGCGACGAGCGTTGAAATTTTGGGTGTGTCCGATAACGGCGCAATTGCGCTTTCGGCTATTGCCAATTATTACATGGGCACGGCGGGCAACGTGGTGCTGTGCCTGATGATTTTCTTTGCCTGCCTGACGACGAGTATCGGCCTGACGGTATCCGCCGGTGCTTATCTGGAAGGCGTTGTTAAAGGCAAAATGCAGTATCAGCGCATTGCCGCTGCCATTTGCATTTTCAGCTTTGCCGTTTCCAACGTGGGCTTAACCAAAATTATTTCCATGTCGGTGCCGGTGCTGTGCCTGCTCTATCCAATCGTTATTGTGCTGGTGCTGATGGCATTTATGCCGGTTAAGCGTGCCTGTGTGTACCGCAGCACTCTGGCGTTTACCATTGTGTTTGCCATTATCGACGGGCTGAACGCTGCCGGTGTGCCGCTGAAAGCTTTGGAAGCTACTTTAAAAGGCGTAATTCCTTTTTACGACGTCGGCTTCGGCTGGCTGGCTCCTTCCGTTGTCGGGCTTGTTATCGGCCTTGCGTACAGCATGGTTGTTAAAGAAAAAGAAGCATAAAATTTTCCGCAGTTGTTTTAACGCAGCTGCGGATTTTTTATTTGCGGGGCAAATTTTGGGCAGATGTGGTAAAATAAAAACAGATAGTAAAAGCGGGGTGGGCGTATGTATATTTCAAAACTGTATCTCGAAAACTTCCGTTGTTATGATAAATTTGAAATTGATTTTGATAAGGATTTGACGGTTATCGTCGCTGAAAACGGGCAGGGTAAAACTGCCATCCTCGATGCGGTGGCGATCGCTTTGGGACCATACCTTTCCTGCTTTGCGGACGGCAAGGCGCGCAATATCCACGAAACGGATGTGCGCCAGACGGTGGAAACCGCCGGTAAAACGCAGCTGGAAATTCTGCGCATGAAAAGCCAGTACCCGGTAATTATCGGCGCGGAAGGCGATGTTGACGGTGCTAAAATAAAATGGCAGCGCGAGCTGAACAACGCCAAAGGCCGCACGACGATGCAGCATGCCAAAACGCTGTCCGGCTACGGCCGCCGCATTGTGGAAGCCCTGCGCGCCAAAGACGACAACAATGTGGTGCTGCCGGTAATTGCTTATTACGGCACGGGGCGTATGTGGAACGACAGCAAGCTGCGCAACACGCTGAAAAATATCGACCTTGAACGCAGCAGCGGTTATACGGATTGCCTTGAATCGACGTCGTCCTATGTTAATTTTGGGCACTGGGTAAAATATGCCGTAATGAGCGCGATGGAAATTGAGCGTATTATCGCCGAAAGGCATTTGAATGAAAAAAACCCCTACCGCGAAGTTTTTAAAGCCGTGGAGCAGGCGATTGTAACCTGTATTGGCAGCATGGGCTGGACTGACATTGATTACAGCTTTATGCGCCAGAACCTTGTGTTAAAGCATAAAACGCGCGGCATTTTGCCGATAGAAGCACTCAGCGACGGCGCGCGCAGCGTCATCAGCATGGTGGCGGATTTAAGCTACCGTATGGTGCGCCTGAACCCGGACCTTGGCATTAATGCCGTTTTGCAGACGCCGGGCATTGTGCTGATTGACGAGGTTGACATGCATCTGCATCCTTCGTGGCAGCAGACGGTGCTGTATGATTTGCGCAAGGCGTTCCCGCTGGTGCAGTTTATTGTTACCACGCACAGCCCGCAGGTGCTTACCACCGTGCCGCCGGAATGTATCCGCGCGCTGCGTTGGGACAACGATTTGATAGATATTTACCAGCCGGACTTTTCGCTCGGCGCGGAAAGCTACCAGCTTTTGAAGGATATCCAGAACGTCGACGCAAGGCCGCAGTGCGTGCCGGTTGTAAAAGAACTGAAGCGTTATCTGGACCTGGTCAGCGAGGACAAGTGGGATTGCCACGAGGCGCTGGAGCTGCGCAAAAAGCTGGACAAATGGGCGGCAGGGCGCGAGCCTGCGCTGCTGCGTGCGGATATGGATATCAGAATGCGTTCCTTCAGGAGGAAGCAGCATGAAAAGAATCTTTAAAAATCCGGAAGCGCCGGAAGCGCTGCGCGAATTTGCAGAGCAGTACCCGGACGAAACGTGGGAGCATTTCCGCCGTGCCAACCGCCGCGGCTACCGCGAGGTTAAAAGGCAGCTTTTAGAGGACCAGCACGGTTTGTGCGCTTATTGTGAAATAAATATTAAATTTGCCGATGAGGAAGGCGAAGTGGACGACTTCCGCGTGGAGCATTTCTTTCCCAAAAGCGAAACGGATTTTGCCGTGCACAATTACCATCTGGACTGGCAGAATCTTTTAGGCGTATGCCACGGCGGCAGCCAGCCGAATGTGGAGGATGCTGACGTGCGCTTTTCGCGCCGCAAGATTGACCGCAGCTGTGACGTGCCCAAGGGCGGAAAACCGATAAATGAGCGCATATTAAACCCGCTGGAGATACCGGCCGATGTGCGTATTTACCGTTACGCCGCGCACACCGGACGCATGATTGTCGATGAAGATACCTGCCCACCGGAATTGCAGCGCAAGGCGCGCAACACGATACGTGAGCTGAACCTTAATGCCCCGCGCTTAATGCGTATGCGGCGCGAGGTTATCACCGTATTGCAGGACGAAATTGAAAATGCGCTGGCTGCCGGTGTGGAAATGGAAGATTTTTTAACCATCCTTGCCGAAAACTTTTTGCTGCCGGACGACAACGGCAACTGCCAGGCTTTCTTTTCGTTAATCCGCTGGTTTTTAGGCCCGGCGGCGGAAAATATTTTAAGTGAACATGGCTATGCAATTTAATAAAATCCTGCTTAACAGGCAGGATTTTTGTTTTTAAAATAGAAAATATATAAGTCATGAAATTTATGCTGACGGGGAGAGATACGATGGAACTGAGTAAAAAAGCCTTTAAAGCCTATGATATACGCGGCATTGTGCCGCAGGAGGTTAACGCGGAGCTTGCTTACCGTGTTGGCCGTGTATTTGCCGCCATGTTTGCGGCAGAAAGTGTCGTTGTCGGCCATGATATCCGCCTGACGGGTCCGGAAATTGCTGCGGCAGCGATTGAAGGGCTGCGCGACGGCGGTTGCACTGTGTACGATATCGGCGAGTGCGGCACGGAGATGGTTTATTTTGCCACGGCGCATTTAAAAACGGACGGCGGCATTATGGTAACCGCCAGCCACAACCCAAAGGATTACAACGGCATGAAGCTGGTACGCAGCGGCGCAAGGCCGATTTCTGCCGATACGGGCCTGATGGAAATTTGCGAAATGGCTACGGAAGACGGCGAATTTCCGCACGTTGTGGTTGCGGGTAAGCAGCGCGGCGAGCTGATTAAAAAAGACATTATGCCCGAATATATTGAGCATCTGTTAAGCTATATTGACGTTAAAAATTTGAAGCCGCTGAAGATTGTGGCAAACCCCGGCAACGGCGGCGCAGACCCTGTACTGGCAGAAATTGCCAAACACCTGCCGTTTGAATTTGTAAAGATGAATGAAACTCCGGACGGCAGCTTCCCCAACGGCGTACCGAACCCGCTTTTGGAGCATAACCGCGCCGTAACGGCGGATAAGGTGCTGGCTGAAAAGGCAGACCTTGGCATTGCTTGGGACGGCGATTTTGACCGTTGCTTCTTCTTTGACGAAAAGGGCGAATTTATCGAAGGTTATTACATTGTCGGGCTGTTGGCAGCGGCATTTTTAAAGAAACTGCCGGGCAGCAAAATTATGTATGACCCGCGCCTGACTTGGAGTACGGAAGAAATCATCGCCGAAAAAGGCGGCGTGCCCGTGCGCTGCAAAAGCGGCCATGCTTTTATGAAAGAGTGCATGCGCCAGAATGACGTTGTTTACGGCGGAGAGATGAGCGCGCACCATTACTTCCGCAAATTTTCGTACTGTGACAGCGGTATGCTGCCGTGGCTTCTGGTAACGGAACTGATGTGCTGCGAAGGCAAAAAACTTTCGGAGCTTGTCGGCGAGCGCATGGAAAAATTCCCGTGCAGCGGCGAAATCAACCGCAAGGTTGAAGACAGCAAAGCCGTTTTGGCGGCGATTGAAGCAAAATATGCAGAGGGCGGCAAGGTTGACAAGCTGGACGGCCTGAGCATTGAATATGATAACTGGCGCTTTAACGTAAGGGTTTCCAATACGGAGCCTGTTATGCGCCTGAACGTGGAAACACGCGGCGACAAAACGCTGCTAAAAGAAAAAACGCAGGAACTTTTGGCCGTTATCGGCGGAGAAGAAGCATAAGGGGAGATTGAAATGACAACGATTAAACCAGTCCGCAAGGCGGTAATACCGGCAGCCGGTTTGGGCACGCGCTTTTTGCCCGCTACCAAGGCAACGCCGAAGGAAATGCTGCCGATTGTGGACAAGCCGACCATTCAGTATATTATTGAAGAAGCGCTGGCTTCCGGCATTGAAGATATTATTATCATCAGCGGTAAGGGCAAACGCTCCATTGAGGATCATTTTGACCGCAACATGGAGCTGGAAATGAGCCTTGAAGCAAGCGGCAAATTTGAACAGCTGGAAATGGTGCGCCGCATTTCGGAAATCAACCTGCACTATATCCGCCAAAAGGAACCGCGCGGACTGGGACATGCAATTTTGTGCGCCCGCCGCTTTATCGGCGATGAGCCGTTTGCGGTTTTGCTGGGCGACGACGTTGTGGACAGCGAAAAACCGGCACTGAAACAGCTGATTGATGTGTACGACCGCCGCGGTTTCAGCGTTTTGGGCGTGCAGGAGGTTGCGCCGGAGAAGGTTTCCAGCTACGGCATTATTGACAGCGTGCCGACGGAAGAAGACCGCACCTACACCGTGCGCGATATGGTGGAAAAACCGGCGCAGGAAGAAGCGCCTTCGCGCCTTGCGGTTTTGGGACGCTACATTATTACGCCGGAAATTTTTGATATTCTGGAAAACACGCCTCCGGGACGTGGCAACGAAATTCAGCTGACGGATGCTTTGCGCGTGCTGGCCAAACAACAGCCGATGTATGCTTACAATTTTGAAGGCCGCCGCTACGACGTGGGCGACAAGCAGGGCTTTATTGAAGCAACGGTGGAGTTTGCGTTGAAACGCCCGGAAATGCGCGGCAAGCTGCTGGAATATTTAGCGCATATTGTTGAAGCAAACAAGGAGTAACGGCATGAATGTTTTAGTAACCGGCGGCGCGGGCTATATCGGCTCGCACGTTGTTAATGTTTTAAAAAAAGAAGCAGGCTTTACGCCGATAGTGTACGATAATTTTTCCACCGGACACCCGGAAGCTGTTGCTGACGATGTGCAGCTGGTGGAGGGAGATATCCGCGACATTGAATTTACCAAGCATGTAATGGCGCAGTTTGAAATTGACGCCGTTATCCATTTTGCTGCAAGCAGCTTGGTTGGCGAAAGCATGAGCGACCCGGCTAAATATTATGTGAACAACGTGGAAGGCTCGCTGCATTTGTTGCAGGCAATGAAGCAATCCGGCGTGGATTACATTGTTTTCAGCAGCACGGCAGCGGTGTACGGTGAACCTGCCAAAACGCCGATTTGCGAAGATTTTGCCACCCAGCCGACCAATGTTTACGGCCGCACAAAACTTGTTATTGAAGGCATGCTGAAGGATTACGCCATGGCTTACGGCATGCGCTATGTGGCACTGCGCTATTTTAATGCGGCGGGCGCATCGCTGACGGAGGACATCGGCGAGGACCATCATCCGGAAACGCATTTAATTCCGCTGATTTTAAAAACGGCGCAGGGCGTACGCGCTAAGGTATCCATTTTTGGTACGGATTACCCGACGCCGGACGGCACCTGCCTGCGCGATTACATCCACGTTGAGGATTTGGCAACGGCACATGTGCTGGCGTTGAAACATCTGGTGAACGGCGGCGACAGCAGGATTTATAATCTCGGCAGCGAGCATGGTTTCAGTGTGCGTGAGATTATTGAAACTGCCAAACGCGTTACCGGCGTCGATTTTGCGGTAGCGGAAGAAGCACGCCGCAGCGGCGATCCGGCAGTGCTGGTGGCAAGCAGCGAAAAAATCCGCAGCGAGCTTGGCTGGCAGCCGCAGCACAGCACCGTTGAAGAAATTATCAAGACGGCGTGGAAATGGCATCAGGGACATCCGAACGGCTATAACGGCTAAAAGTAAAATAAAAATTTTAATAACACAGGCATCTTGCGGTGCTTGTGTTATTTTTTGCTTTGCAGGGCGGGCTTTTTTTGATATAATAGCAATTCGAGAACATCAGGAAACAGAGGATGAAGCATGCAGCTTGTTGTAGATAATCTGACGAAAAGCTTTGGCGTTAACACTGTTTTTACGGGCGTCAGCTTTATGGTAGATAAAGGTGAAAAAATCGGGCTGGTCGGCGTTAACGGCAGCGGCAAATCAACGCTGCTGCGCTGCCTTTTGCAAAACGGTTATGCCGACGGCGGCAGCGTGCGCTTTGAAGCCGGTACGCGCGTCGGTTACGTTGAGCAGGGCTTTGGCAACATCGACGACGGAACGCTGTGGCAGTTTATGATGAATTCCTGCCCGGAAGTGCCGGAGCTGCGCGCGCGTTTGCAGAAGCTGGAAGAACAAAGCGCAGGCCTTAACGGCGATGAGCTTGATAAAGTGTTGGAAGAATATGCTTCCGTAACGCGCCGCTATGAATACATCGACGGCTATAATTACGAAACGCGCATTAAAATTGTGCTGAACGGGCTTGGTTTTACCGAAGAAGTCTGGCAGAAACCGGCGCAGAATTTTTCCGGCGGGCAGAAAACGCGCATTTTGCTGGCGGCGGCGCTCGTTAAAAATCCGGACTTTTTAATTTTGGACGAACCTACCAACCATCTGGATATCCGCATGACGGAATGGCTGGAAAAATATTTGCAGGATTTTAAGGGCGGGTTGTTAATCGTCAGCCACGACCGCAAATTTTTGGATAATGTTGCTACCCGCATTTTAGAGATGGAAGGCGGGCATTTACAATCTTTTAAGGGCAACTATACCAAATATCTGGCGCAGAAAGAAATACAGACGGCGACAATGGAAGCTGCCTACGAAGCACAGCAGAACTATATCGCGCGCACGGAAGCCTATATCCGCCGTTTTAAGGCCGGCATAAAAAGCAAAATGGCGCGCGGGCGCCAGTCGCAGCTTGACAGGCTGGAACGCATTGAAGCGCCGGTGCATAACGAGGAGTTTGAACTTAAGCTGCCGCCTGCGCCGGAATCCGCCGAACGCGTGCTGATTTTAGAGGACTTAACCGTCGGTTACAAGGATAATGTGCTGGTTAAGGACATCAATTTAGTGCTGCGCCGCGGAGAAAAAGCTGCACTGCTCGGACCGAACGGCAGCGGCAAATCAACGCTGCTGAAAACCGTACTGGGCGAAATTGCGCCGCTGAAAGGAAAAGCGCAGACCGGCAACCGCGTTAAGGTCGGCTATTTTTCGCAAAGCTATGAGCGTTTGGACGAGAGCCAGACCATTTTGGATAATTTTTTGACGGAATATGGCATGGACGACGGGTATGCGCGCTCCTTGCTGGGCGGCATGCTGTTCCATGGCGACGATGTTTTTAAGGAAATCGGCACGCTCAGCGGCGGGCAGAAGGCACGCCTTGTTTTGCTGAAGCTGGTGCTGGACGGCGCTAACTTTTTGATT
>CASEGD010000009.1 GCA_949287345.1 uncultured Phascolarctobacterium sp.
GAAAGCGTCGTGCCTAAAATTGCCGAACTGCGCAAAATGGCAGACGCCAAAGGCTTAAGCCTTGATATCCAGGTAGACGGCGGCATTAACGCCGAAACAAGCAAAATTGTGCGCGAAGCAGGCGCCAATATTTTGGTGGCTGGTAGCTACGTCTATGGCGCAGAAGACACCGCCGCAGCCATTGCAAGTTTGAGAGAGTAAGAAAAATAAGTTAATAAAACTAAAACCTCCCCGTACAAAAGTGCGGGGAGGTTTGTTTGTAATGCGGTTAAAACTTAAATTAAAAGATAGCAAACAAAAGTTTGTTCGCTATCTTTACAGGTTTATAATTTTCTGTTAGAATAATAAAGCAAATGTGCTGCCATAACGGTAGGCGGTTAGCCCTCCAACGGAGGGACTGTAACCCTCCGATAAATAGAAATCCGATTTGCCGGAAATACTATTAAGGAGGGGGATAGTATGGATGTTATTGATTTTTTAGCCATAATAGGTTATACAGTAACAATTTTTTCTATTGGTTATACCTTTGGAAAAGATTTTGCCAGAAAACAGAAATAAACCGCCACAGCCTGACAAACTTAGCGGTTTATTTCTATAAACACTAATTTTAAATTGGGCTAACCGTCTATCGGCAGCCATTTGCATTTCTATAATTATTATAACAAACAAAACCAAAAAGTCAAATAACATAAAACCCGGTAATTAAAAATAAAACAGCAAAAGTAAAACCGAATGTCAACACAAAAAAAGTGAGGGCGTTCGGTTTTTTATTTTACACCAAAAGCAACTTGCCAAATAAAACAAACGGTAAAGCACAAAAGTAAATTTTGGGGCAAACAAGCCTTTGGCTGATAAAACTTGGCATAAAGAAAAAATAAGAAGGCGTGCCCTTTGGGTACGCCCTTATTTTTTCTCCTTGTTCCTTACACAGGCCAAACTAAATAAACGTAGTATAGCATTGCAAACTGGTTATACTGCGGACAGCGAGAGCAGAACCCAACTGCGGTAGTAAAAAAGTTACCACAAGACCTGAAAAAGTAAATGTCATTTCTATGGTTGTAGTCTTGTCGGGGGGGAAGTCTGTGGTATAATTTTGATATTAAATCATAGCGCAATATGCCAAAAATTTTAAGGGAGAGATGAAAAATGAGGAAAAAGCAATTATTAGCGACGCTGGTAATGCTTAGTTTAATGCAGGGAAGCGTGTATGCTGATGCTGGTGTTCACCCTTCAAAATTTGAAGGACAAGCAATAATAGTTAATAATGAACATGCTGCCGGTAATAGTGGTAGCAATCAGGATGCCGGTTTAATATCTATGTGGAACGCTTCGACTCCAGCTGATGTAACCGTTTCTTCAATTACGATAACTAATTCTAGTCTTGATTTTAATAATTTTACACAACTAGGTGCTTTATATCTTGAAGGTGCCAATAAACTTGTAGTATCTGGTACAGGTGAAAATGATGGTAATGTAACTATAAATAATTTTTCGGGATCATCAACATATGGAAATATTGCAGGTATAAGTATTTATGGTGGTGGTATTTATAAACCCAGTACACCTCCGGGTGAAAGTCCTGAACAACCTGTAGAACCTGAAGAACCAAGAGTGACGCCGATAATTGCAAAAAATTTCTATGTATCAGAAATTTCTGATACAAGCATTAGAAGTAATGGCAATACGAGCGGTATACAATTTATTAATGGAGGCACTATAGAAGCTGAACAATCTGTAGAAGTATCGAAAATTACAGGTTCTCAAAATGCTTTTGGTATTAATTTGGAAAGAGGTGAAGGAGATTCTAAAAAAGCTACGTTTGTTTCAAATACTACATCTGTTGATGATGTTCATGGAGCTTTAAATGCTAGTGGTATTCGTTTAGCAGGTGCAGAATGGAATACTAATACAAATGTTTTAATAAAAAAGATACAGGCAGATAATGGTAATGCAGCAGGTTTATTAACAGAAAGTACAGATTATGGTGATTCTGTTACTGTAATTGATGGAATACTTGATATTAGCAATGTTAAAGGTAGTCAAATTTCATATGGCGTTTCTGCACAAAGCGGTACATTGAAAGCTAAACATTTACAAGTTAGTGATATTGGTACGGTACAACAAAATCGTATGTTAGTAAATGCTAAAGATAATGCTGTTTTAAATTTTGAAACTGCAATTTTAACACCAGAAGAATTAAATGATGATACTGAGTTTAAATATCAGGGGAATTTTGAGGAAGATGCAAGCACTGATGCTTTTAAGATTTCATCTATTGCTGTAAGGTCAGTGTTAGGAGCAGATGTGAAATTTACATCAAATAATAATTCTTCTGTAAGAAAAGTTGTTGGGGATATAGTAGCAGGCCGTGGTTCTGAAGATGATACTGATGTAGCTGGCAAAATTAGTTTTGAAAATGGCGTAAACCAAATATACGGTGATGTTTATGCAGGCAATGGCGGTGAAATTACTATCTCACTGGGACAAGGTTCTTTTTTGGAAGGTCAGGTTGACGACTATCATGAATTAGCCAATGGAACAGCAGCAGATACTATTTTTAGAAATTCTGCATTTACAGATGATGAAGGCAATGAAATTGACGTAACTTCTGCCGGTAAAGCAACTTTAAACATCAATGACGGCGGAAAATGGATTGCACGCGGTCAAAGCTTTGTCGATACCATAAGCCTTGATGGTGGTATTATCGACATGAGTAAGAATGAAAATTCGTCCGTTACGGTTGAAAACCTTAAAGGCGAAGGTGGCCGGTTTATAATGCGCCTTGATACCGGCAACCATGAAAATAGCGATATGCTTTATGTAACCGGAAATTTTGAAGGTAATCATGAACTGATAATTAACAGTGATGAATTTGTAGCCAGTGAAATTACTGAAGATAACCCGCTGCGCTTTGCAACCATTAAAGGCGATGTGAATGTTGAAAATATGAAAGCACGCGTTACGGACGCAGGCTTCTTTAACAACACTTACAACATCACCAAAGAAAGTTTTGACAAAAAACATGAAGAAAATGAAGACTATAACGGTTCCGGTAACGGACAAGGTTCGTATAAACCAGGCAATGACGTTGTAACAAGCACTTTTGATGAAAATGACGTAAACCTTTTAATTACTGCCGAAGGCAAACAATCTCAAATCAGCGACGCAGGCCAGACTATCATCAACATGAGCCGCGCTAACTACAGCAACGCCATCTACATGGACAGATTAAACAAACGCATGGGCGAAGCACGTTACATTAACCCCGAGGACGAACAGGGCATGTGGGTACGCCTGCGCCATGACAGAATCGGCAAAGAAGATGCTTTCCGCAGCCAGAACACAATGTACGAAATGGGCTACGACGTTAAGCAGGACTCCGACAACGGCGACCGCCGCGTAGGCTTTGCCATCGACTATATGGACGGCAAAACAGAATACCGTAACGTAGCCGGTGACGGCGACATCAAACGCTACGGCTTGTGGCTGTACGACACATGGATGGGCGACAAAGGCCACTATGCTGACTACGTATTAAAATGGGGACACCTTGAAAACGACTTTGACATTTACAACAGCCGCGGCAAAGTAAACGGCGACTACAGCAACAACGTGTTCAGCGTAAGCGCGGAATACGGCAAAAAGAACGACATGGGCAACGACTGGTACTTTGAGCCGCAGGCACAGTTACAGCTTGCACGCGTAACCAGCGCGGACTATGTAACCAGCCAGAACACCAAAGTAAGCCTTGACGGCATTAACAGCTTAATCGGGCGCGCAGGCTTCCGCCTTGGCAAAGACATGGGCGAACGCAGCACGGTATATGTAAAAGCAGACGTACTGCATGAATTTTTGGGCGACCAGACCATCAGTGCGCTGGATACCACAACCAACGGCACCTACCGCGAAACCTTTGAAAACAAAGGTACATGGTATGACGTAGGCTTCGGCTTTGCAACGGCACTTGGCAAAGACAGTTATGCCTTTATGGATTTTGAAAAATCCTTCGGCAACGACAACGACGAAACCTACCAGATTAACGCCGGTGTACAATGGACGTTCTAATAGCTGAGTTAAATACAAGATAAAGGCTGCACTATTGCAACAGCGCAAAATTCCTGCGGCTCCTCCGATTCCGCCCGGGCAGCGCGCCGGACTCCCGGAGAATAACACCTTAAATTTAGCCGCCGCAGTTTTTGACTGCTGTTTTATAGCACAGCACTTTATCTTATAAAGCAGTCGAACAGTTTAAACAGCAGGGTAGTTAAAAACTGCCCTGCTAAAACTATGCAAAAATAAAATTTTAGGTTAAAGGGGAGTTTATTTTGAATAAGAAGAAAATTTTAGCAACTTTGGTAATGTTAAGTTTAATGCAGGGAAGTGTATATGCGGCTGATGAAGCACAATATAATGATTTTTTTGATGTAGGACGTAATCAAAAAAATGATTCATATTTTAAAACTAAAAAAGTAGATGGTATTTATCAAGTAGTAAAAGATAATTTAGCTGGAGAACGAGATACGGTAAATAATAATGGTAACGAAGTTACTTTTAATATTTATTCAGAAATAAAAAGGGACGAAAATACTGGTTTGGGAACAATTTTTTATATAGGAAATTATAAATGGGATGGAAAGAAATATATATTGAATTTTCATAATGACGCAGTTTTCGACGGAGGCATAAATGATTCTGGTGTAGGTCAGTCTTCTTTTTATGTTGGTGGTTATGATTATGCAAATGGTGACATTACTATTAATTTGGATGATGGAAAAACATTTTCTGTAATAGGAACTACAAACATTACTAATAATAATCAAATGTTTCATATAGAAAATGGATCAACAGTAAATTTTAATAATGGGAATCTTTATATTGAACATGTTTATCCTACAGTGCAGAGTGATTACGAAGAAGGAGACTGGGTTAGTGCAGACTTTGCGCAAGCTGTTTGGATTGAAAATGAATCAATGCTAAATGTTAATAATGATTCTGTAAAAATTTTAAAAAGCTTTAATCAAGATGAGAAAATTTATCCTGGGTTTTATGACGCAGGTTTAGAAGTTGTAAATTCCACAGCTATTTTTAATACAAAAGAGTTCTATGTTGGTAGCAGTGATAAAAAAGAATATGAAAGTTTTGATTATGGATTATGGATTGAGGATGATAGTAAAGTAACAATTAATGCAAATAAAATTGATATTTATGGTGGAAATGGTATTGTTGGAGAACGAAAAGGCGAAGTTGAAATTAGTGGTGATTATATTAATATTTATTCAGATGATAAATCCATATGGGCATCTGGTGATGGAAGTAATATAAATATTACTGGTGTTGTTAATATAAATGGTAAATATGATGATGGTATAAATACCTACGTGGACGATGATAAAGCAGGTATTGCTTTGGTTGCTGGCAAAAAAGGTACCTCAAGTAATAATAGTTACGGAGAAGTCAATATTAATCTTAAAGGTTCTGATAACAGCTATATTACCGGTGATATCGTCGGAGCAAGGGACGGTGTTGTAAATATTAACAGCGATAATTACAACGGCAGCCTTACTATTCAAGGCGATATTTTAGCGGGCAATGGTGGTACAAGAAAAGATGATGAAGGCAATAATGTGACTGTTGGCGCTGTAAATCTTGATTTGGGCAATAATGGTTATCTTGAAGGCCGTGTGGATGATTACCAAGACGCTGATTTGAAAGATAGCAGTAATTTAGAATTTTTTGACCCGCATTTTACTGATGGTAAGGTTTCAGATAGCGGTACTGTAAATATTGATTTGGGTGAAGGTTCTAAATGGAATGTAACCGGCCAAAGCTGGGTAACAAAACTTGAAGGCAACGGTACAGTTATACTTGTTGGTTCAGGTTCGGAAAATGGTACTATTACAGAAGGTACAGGCGGTTATGCAGTACATATCGGTGAATTAAAAGGCAATAATACTTTTGTGCTTAATTTAACGCCCGATGCTCTCGAAACAAGTGATATGATTTATGTACAAAATAGCACCGCAGGAACTCAAACTATACTTTTAAATAATGAAAGAGACCTGCTGAACAATAAGGATTGGGATGAAATTCGTTTTGCTACTGTAGCAAATGCTTTAGGCAGTGCAGAAAATGTTAATACAGAATACGGCGGTGCTTTTGGTGATACTTATACCATTAAAGGGCGCGGCGTGCGCAATGTAGATTATGAAATAAAATATGTTGCGATGAATGAAGATACTACATCTATTGATGATAATATTGATTATAATGGCGGCACAGAGTTAAATGAAAACAAATATGGTGCAGATAATGTAGAAGAAACTTATAACAAAACAGATGAAGGGCAAAACAGCCAGTACATTTATCTTGTACGTAATGAAAACGACACCCCTGTTGTTAACCCGGACGAAGATTTAACAGACAGCGGCAAAACGGTTATCAATATGAGCTGTGCCAACTATAAAAACGCTATCTATATGGATAGGTTGAATAAACGTCTTGGCGAAGCACGCTACATTAACAATGAAGAAGAACAGGGCATGTGGGTACGCCTTCGTCATGACCGAATTGGGCAGAGCGGCGACTTCCGCAGCATGAATACCATGTATGAGCTTGGCTATGACGAAAAACAGGACTGTGACAACGGCGAACGCCGAGTAGGTTTTGCTGTTGACTACATGCGTGGCAGCACAACTTACAGCGATATTTTAGGCAAAGGCGAAACAAAACGCTACGGCTTATGGCTGTATGACACATGGATGGGCGACAAAGGGCATTATGCTGATTACGTTGCTAAATGGGGACACCTTTCCAACGATTTTGACATCCGCGATAAAGACAGCTTTGAACGAGTAACCGGCGACTACAGCAACAACGTATTCAGCATAAGCGCAGAATACGGACGCAAAAAGGATATCGGCAACGACTGGTACATTGAACCGCAGGCACAACTGCAATTAGCACGCGTAACAGGTGCTGAATATACCACAACCACGCAGGATACTAAAGTAAGTGTGGACGGCATTAACAGCTTAATTGGCCGTGCAGGCTTCCGCCTTGGTCGTGACATTGACGAGCGCAGCACCGTGTACATTAAAGCCGACCTGCTGCACGAATTTTTAGGCGACCAGACGATAACGGCAACGGACGCAACCGGCAGTCTGCGCGAAACCTTTGAAAACAAAGGCACATGGTATGACGTAGGCTTCGGTTTTGCAACGGCATTGGGCAAAGACAGTTATGCCTTTATGGATTTTGAAAAATCCTTCGGCAACGACAACGACGAAACCTACCAGATTAACGCCGGCGTTCAGTGGACATTCTAAATTCACAAAAGATTGCACTGTTACGGCTTTGCAAAAATGCTGCGGCTCCTCCGATTCCGCTCGGGCTGCGCGCCAAGCTCCCGAAGTATAATACCTTAATTTTTGCCGCCGCAGTTTTTGACTAAAGCCTTACAGTACAATTCTTTTGTTTAAGTTTTCTTTCAATTTTTAAATTTACGGGATGAGGTGACAAAATGCTGATGGAAGATTTACCGTTGGATAATGCTGCACTGAAAGAAACTATTGGCAACGGCAAAGTGGAGTTTTGCCTGCATAACCCGCGCAGCAAAAGCGGCATGCAGACATGGGAGCTTAAAGTGCTGAACAGTGACGGAACACGCAAAATAGTTATAGTGCGCGATTACGGCTTTGAAGTAAAACGCGAACAGGTGAAAATTAAACCGTTTAAAACGCGCGAAGAACGCAACAAAGAGATTTTGCGCCTGTACCACGAAGAAGGCTTGTCGCAGGTCTTCCTCGGCAATTTGTTCAATATCAGCCAGCCGTCAATTTCTCTTATCGTTAACGGAAAAAGTAAATAGTAAAAAACAACAGCCTTTTACCTACAAGCGCAGGTAAAAGGCTGTTTTGCGTATGGTGTACGGTTAATCCCAACGGTTTAAAATGTCTTTGATGATTTCTTTTTCACTTTTGCGGCGTTTCTTTTCAAAGTTGCGGTAGTTGTTGTCGCGGTGGTCGGTGGAGTAGTCCGCATAGTCAAAATCATCGTAGTCGCGTTCGTAGCTGCGGTTGTAATCGCCGTGACCGTCGTCAAACAACAGCGGCACAAAATTTTGCGCAGGATATGTATAACAGCTTAACATGGCAAGCCTCCTTAAACTTTTTGTTACTGATAGTATAACTTTATTTTGTAAATTTGTAAAATACGGCTGGTTTTGTGTTATAATAAGGATGAAGGTTCTTGTAATTATTATTAGTTAGTTTTTTGTACGAAAGGAGCAGCTATGGCAAAGTATCAATGCACCGTTTGCGGTTATATTTTTGACGAGGCAAAGGAAGGCAAAGCCTTTGCAGAACTGGACGCCTGCCCGGTATGCGGCATGCCGCCTGAAAAATTTGTAAAATTGGAGGACGAAGCCCCGCAGGCTGAAGCGCCGAAGGAAAAGGCAGAGGCGCAGGCTGACATTGCTTACGACAGCGCTTATTACCGTGTTGACGCAAACTGCCGTTATATGGAGGAAATCCACCGTATGGCTGTAACGGGCAAATCCATTATCGGCGCGATGGGCACGCAGATGAAAATGCCCAACTGGGACGACGTTTTGATTTTGGGCAACCAGCTTAATCCGCCGCCGCTGAACGACGACGAGCCGGTTACTACGATGACGGTTATCGGCAAAAACGCCAAACGCCCGATGATTATTGACAGCCCGGTATTTATTTCGCACATGTCGTTTGGTGCGCTTTCCAAAGAAACAAAAATTGCACTGGCACGTGGCAGCGCGATGGCTAAAACTGCCATGTGCAGTGGTGAAGGCGGCATTTTGCCGGAGGAACGCGCCGAAGCCTACAAATATATTTTTGAATACATCCCAAATTTATACAGTGTAACGGCAGAGAATTTGAAAAACGCCGACGCCATTGAAATTAAAATCGGACAGGGTACCAAGCCGGGCATGGGCGGACATCTGCCGGGCGAGAAGGTTACACCGGAGATTGCCGCTATCCGCAATAAGCCGCTGGGGCAGGACATTATCAGCCCGTCCAAGTTCCCCGATGTGAACACCAAAGAGGATTTGAAGGCACTGGTTGACAAGCTTCGCGAAGAATCTGACGGTCGCCCTATTGGCATTAAAATTGCCGCAGGCAAGATTGAAAAGGATTTGGAGTTCTGCGTTTTTGCAGAGCCTGATTTTATTACGATTGACGGACGTGGCGGCGCGACGGGCGCCAGCCCGCAGCTTGTAAGGGATTCTACCAGTGCGCCGACGCTGTACGCGCTTTATCGTGCGCGTAAATATCTGGACAGCGTTAAATCGGACATTGCGCTGGTTATTACCGGCGGTTTGCGCGTATCCAGCGATTTTGCCAAAGCCATCGCCATGGGGGCGGACGCCGTTGCCATCGCCAGCGCGGCGCTTATTGCCGCTGCCTGCCAGCAGTACCGCATTTGCGGCACGGGTAAATGCCCGGTTGGCATTGCCACGCAGGATGAGGAATTGCGCAAACGCCTGAAAATCGATGCTGCGGCTCAGCGCGTAGCAAACTTTTTGATTTGCTCGAACAACGAGCTGAAAACTTATGCGCGCATTACCGGGCACAAAAACGTGCATGATTTAAACACCGGCGATTTGTGTACGATAAACAAGGAAATTTCGGACTATACCAATATTCCGTACGCTTAAACTTAAAATCCGGCTTTAATGCCGGATTTTTTGCTTGCAAGGCTTGCAAAAAAATGCGTTTTACGGTATTATAAAGCGTATGCCTTTTTATGTATAGAGTTAAACATAATATTTTAAGGTTATATTTTAAAATGCCTGCCACGCCAAAGCGGATTTTTACAGAACTTTGGGCGCTTATTGGTGACTGCCCGGTCAAAAATACTGGCGGAAGGGCGGCAGGCGTGGTATAATATTTTTATAAATTGTTTAAGGAGCCTGACGATGCCGCAGTTAATGACCAAAGAAGAAATTCACGAATTCGGCCTGCAAATTTTAAGCCGCTACCTTGAGGCTAATGCTTACGAAATTGAAATGATGCATCCCAATATGCAGATGTTTCCGCATGTGATTGCCAAAAAGAACGGGCAGCTGGTGTTTATTATTGCGGCGACGGACGTTTACCCCAACAAAGGCAAGTTCAGCGACGATGAAAAGGCTGCGCTTTTGGAAAACGCCGCCAAGTTTGACGCGCAGGCGGCCTGTGCTTATCTTGGCATTGCCAATGCCGAAGGCGCGCAAAACAAGGATAAGGAACTGTGCGGCAAGGCTTATAAAGACGCTAACTTTTTGACCGATTTTGGCGGTTTGGAATTTATTTATTTTAAAGACTGAGGTGACGGCATGGATTTGTTAAGAGTAGATACCGAAAAATGTGTTAAATGCGGGCTTTGCGTACAGGCGTGCCCGTCCTGTATTTTGACCATGGGCGAGGACGGACCCAAATGCGATTTTGACCGTGGCTGTATGAGCTGCGGGCATTGTGTTGCCATCTGCCCGATGGGCGCGCTGGATAACAAATATGCCCCGCTGGAAAAACAGGAACCTATCCCGATGCCGGTGCTGGACAGTGAAACGGCTTATAACTTTTTGCGTATGCGCCGCAGCGTGCGCCTGTTTAAACCGGAAGCTCCCAGCGACGAAGACCTTACCAGACTGCTTGACGTGTGCCGCTATGCGCCGACGGCTGGCAATTCGCAGGGGCTTTATTATATCGTTATCCGCGACAGGGAAACCATTAAAAAAATTGCCGATGCTACTGCCGAATGGATGCAGCAGGAAATTGACGCCGGCAGCGATGATAAACGCTATTTTACTACCGTGCTGCGCGCTTACAACGACCGTGGTCAGGACATTATCGCGCGCAATGCGCCGTGCCTTGTTTTTGCAACGGCCAAACGCCTTAACCGCACCGGCGTGAGCAACGCTGAACAGGCATGGGCTTATGCGGAGCTTTTTGCACCGACGATTGGGCTTGGTACAACGATTGCAGGGTTTATACAGACCTGCGGCATTGCAGCTTACCAGCCTTTGCTTGATTTGGTCGGCGTGCCGCCGAAGTTTAAAATTTGCGGTACTTTGATGGTTGGCTACCCGCGCGTTAAGTTCCAGCGTCTGGTAGAGCGCCAGCATTTGAAAGTTGAATTTAAATAAAAATAATTAACGGTACAGCTTACGCGGCTGTGCCGTTTTTTGTTACTTATGCAACAGTTTGATGGCTTTAAATAAATAGTTTTCCAAATTTACTGTAAATTAAAGGAAATATAAAAATTTTGCAGAAATTAAAACTCAATAATGTTTACAAACAAGGGGGAATATGTATGAAAGAGTATACCGGCGATAGAATTCGCAATGTGGCCATTGTGGGTCATGGTGGGGCAGGAACGACATCTGTTACGGAAGGCCTGCTGTACCGTTCCGGCGCAATTACCAGAATGGGTAAGGTTGAAGATGGAGCTACCACCACTGACTACGAACCGGAAGAAATTAAACGCGGCGTGTCCGTAAACGCAACGCTTGCACCGGTTGAATGGCGCGATACTAAAATTAACTTTATCGATACCCCGGGCTTTGCTGATTTTGTGGCCGAAGTTAAGGGCGCGTTCCGTGCTGTTGACAGCGCGCTTATTGTTGTCTGCGCAACCAGCGGCGTACAGGTTGGCACCGAGCAGTGCTGGAAGCTGGCAGAAGAAGCACATCTGCCGCGTATAGTTTTCGTAAACAAAATGGACCGTGAGAATGCCGACTTTGACAGCATTCTGGATAACCTGCGCGCAAAAATCGGCAAGCGCGTACTGCCTTTGCAGCTGCCTTTAGGCAAGGAATCCGGTTTCTGCGGCGTTATCGATATTTATAAAATGAAAGCCTACAAGGCTAACGGCAACGATTCCATCGAAATGGACATTCCGGAAGAATACATGGAAGCTGCACAGGAAGCGCACGAAAAAATGGTTGAAGCAGCGGTTGAGGCTGACGATGATTGCATGATGCGTTATCTGGAAGGCGAAACCATCAGCGATAAAGAAATTATGGACTGCCTGATTAAAGGCATCCGCCAGGCGATTATTTTCCCGGTACTGTGCGGCAGCGCGTATAAGGATATCGGCCTGGGCCGTGTGATGAACGCCATTATTGACTACACCTATCCGGCAATTTTGAACGACTTTGTTGTTACCAACCCGGAAACCGGCGAGGAAGAAGTACGTGACGCCAACGCGCCGATGGCTGCTTTGGTATTTAAAACCACGTCCGACCCGTTTGTCGGCCGCCTGAGCTTCTTCAGAGTATTCAGCGGCAGCATTAAGAGCGACAGCATGGTTTATAACGCCAGCCGCGAAAAAGAAGAACGTTTCGGCACGGTATTTACCATGCGCGGCAAAACGCAGATTCCGATGAAAGAGGTTGTTGCGGGCGATATCGGCGTTACTACCAAATTGCAGTTTACCGCTACCGGCGATACACTGAGCGATAAAAACTCCCCGGTACTGTTTAAACCTATCGCATTCCCCCTGCCGATGTATACACGCGCTATTTACGCCAAGAAGAAAGGCGAGGAAGAAAAGATTGCTTCGGCGCTGAACCGCCTTATGGACGAAGACCCGACGATTATCGTTACCAGAAACACCGCAACAAAGGAAACTTTAATCAGCGGCATGGGCGACCAGCACATTGAAATTATCATGGAGCGCATGAAACGTAAATTCGGCGTGGAAGCCGACCTGCGCGCACCGATTGTTGAATATCGTGAAACCATCCGCGGCACAGCAACCAATGTTGAAGGCAAGCATAAGAAACAATCCGGCGGCCATGGACAGTACGGACATGTTATTATTAATATGGAACCGTTGCCGCCCGGAACAGGTTTTGAGTTTGTTGATAAAATCTTCGGCGGCGCTGTACCGCGCCAGTACATCCCGGCTGTTGAAAAAGGCATGCGTGAATCTATGGAACACGGCGTTCTGGCAGGTTATCCGGTAGTTGATATCCGCATTACGCTGGTTGACGGTTCTTACCACACCGTTGACTCCTCCGAAATGGCGTTTAAGGTTGCTTCCAACATTGCTTTTAAAAAGGCAATGGAAGCTGCGCGCCCGGTACTGATGGAGCCTGTTTATAACCTTGACGTATACTGCGCAGAGAGCATGATGGGCGACGTTATCGGCGACCTGAACAGCAAACGCGGCCGCATTTTGGGCATGCAGAGCCTTGAAGACGGCATGGGCTGCATTAAGGCACAGGTACCTTATGCTGAAATTACCGAATACGCCGTTGACCTGCGCGCGCTGACCCAGGGCTTGGGCACTTTTGAAATGAAGTTTGACCATTACGAAGATGTGCCGCAGAAAATGGCTGAAAAAATTATTGCCGAACGCAAGGACCAGCAGTAAAAACCAATAATTTGCAGTTTTAAGCTGCACCAGCGCCGCCGCTTTTTTGCGGCGGCGTTTTGCATAAAAAATAACCCCTTCAAATAATGAAGGGGCTTGGTAATTATTTTATTTCCATGCCAGTTCTAAATCTTTTTTCTTATCGGCACAATCCGTCAGGTAAGAATTGATTAAAATTTGATATGGTATACCTTTTTGTTTGGCAAGCGCCTTAAAATAAGCAATGGTAGACACATCAAGATTGATGGTAATTTGCTTTTTTTCTCTGCGGGTGTAAGGGTTTTTTCTGGGATTTAAATTTTTAATATCATATTCTTCCAACATATTACCACCATCCTTCAACATAAGTTTGTTTTTCGTTTTTAGTTGCTTTTCTTGCGGAAATAATCCTTATTGTATTGTCTTTATCCCTGTAACAATGGCTGACGATACAAACCTTTTCCGTTTCGGTAACGCCGATAATTAAAAATCTTTCTTCGCCTTGTGAATGTTCAGGGTCGTCAAACAAAATAGCGTTGTCATCGTAAAATACTGTTTTGGCTTCTTCAAATGAAATGCTGTGTTTGCGTTTGTTAATGGTATTTTTATTTTCGTCCCATTCAAATTTTAAGTCTTCCATACTTATATTATAATTATCATATAATTATAAGTCAAGAAAACAATAATAAAAGCTGTTCAATAAATTTTATTTTGAAGATTATTTAATGGTTATACTGTTTGAAAAAAAGCCTAATTGTGTTATAATTTATACAAATAACGTACAATAATTGGAGGGTTTATCTTATGCAGACGATCGACCAGGTTGCAGTAAACACCTTGAGATTTTTATCCGTCGACGAAGTTGAAAAGGCAAAATCCGGCCATCCGGGCTTTCCTTTGGG
>CASEGD010000010.1 GCA_949287345.1 uncultured Phascolarctobacterium sp.
ATGTTTTCTTCGCGCGCTACCATTAAAAAGTATTTTAAAATGCGTAATTCCATTTTTGCCACCTGCCTTGCGTTGACTGTATATATTTATTTTAAAAAAATTTGCGGCTTTGCGCAAGTTGAAACAAACTCCAACAAAAAACGGCTGCTCCCAATACACGCTGACTGGCGGCACCCGTTGAAAAACAAAAAACGCTGTACCAGCAAGGTGCAGCGTTTAACAGATAAAAAAATGGTGATCCACCCGAGACTCGAACTCGGGACACCCTGATTAAAAGTCAGGTGCTCTACCGACTGAGCTAGTGGATCACATCCGTCGCTTTAACGTCAAGCCCGTTTCAGCAACATAAATATTATACAAACCACACAACCAATTGTCAAGCGTTTTGCCACAATTTATTTTAAAAAATTTCGCGGCGCGCCGCCTTTTATAAAGATTGCCCAAAGCTGTTTACAAAATTAAAAAAAGGTGTATTATATACTATGGTGTAAGCAAAAGCTAACCCATGATAATTTATGCCGCTGTTTGCTACTTTTTAGCGCAAAATACTGGAAATTATGGCAAAACTGTGATAACATAAAAAGCAGACGCAAAAATAAGTTAGTAATAGCGAACACCGCCACATACGGAGGTTTTTATATGCAGATAGGTTTGGATATCGGCAGCACCACTGTTAAAATAGCCGTGCTGGATGATGCCGGAAAGCTGCTTTTCAGTAAATATGCCCGTCATGCCAGCCGCATTACGGAAACAATTAAAAATATTTTGGAAGAACTTGCAGCCGAAATGCCGTGGCTGAAAACCGCGCGCCTTGCCATCAGCGGCAGCGCCGGTATCGGCGTGGCGGAAGGCTGCGGCGTACAGTTTGTACAGGAAGTTTTCGCCGAAAAAATCTGTACGGAACGCCTGAACCCCGACACCGACGTTGTTATTGAGCTGGGCGGCGAGGACGCGAAGATTTTATTTTTAGGCCGCCACTTTGACGCGCGCATGAACGACAGCTGCGCAGGCGGCACGGGTGCTTTTATTGACCAGATGGCTTCGCTTTTAAACGTGCCGACGGAAGAACTTGATAAACTGGCCGCCACCGCCAAAACCAGATACACCATTGCCAGCCGCTGCGGCGTATTTGCCAAAAGCGACATTCAGCCGCTGCTGAACCAGGGCGCGGCAAAGAACGATTTGGCAGCCAGCATTCTGGACGCAGTTGCCAGCCAGGCGATAACGGGTCTTGCCAAAGGCCGCCCCATTAAGGGCAACGTGCTGTATCTCGGCGGACCGCTGACCTTTTTTGGCTGCCTGCGCGCCAGCTTTGACAAAATTTTAAATTTAACCGGCACCTGCCCGGATAACAGTTTATATTATGTGGCTATGGGCTGCGCCTTCTGCGCGGAAAACCCTGTTGACCTGACGACGCTGATTGACAAAATGCGTGCCGCCGACGCCAACCGCGAGTTTGACCATCTGCCGCCGCTGTTTACCAGCGAAGAAGAATACAACGCCTTTATTGCGCGCCACACCCGCGACAACGTTTCGCGCGGCGATATCGCAACTGCCACGGAAGCATATCTCGGCATCGACAGCGGCAGCACCACCATTAAAATTGCCGCCGTTGCACCGGACGGCAAGCTGCTGGATTCCTTCTACCAGAGCAATAAGGGCAACCCGGTTATCGCCGTGCGCGATTACCTGACCGATTTTTACAATAAATACCCCAACTGCAAAATCATCGCCAGCGCCGTTACGGGCTACGGCGAAGAACTGATAAAACATTCCTTCCACGCCGATTACGGCATTGTGGAAACGATGGCGCACTTTATTGCCGCCAAAAGCCTGCTGCCTGACGTTGACTTTATTCTCGACATCGGCGGGCAGGACATTAAATGCTTAAAAATCCATAACGGCTGCATTGACAACATCTTTTTAAACGAAGCCTGCTCCAGCGGGTGCGGCAGCTTTTTGCAGACCTTTGCCGGTATCCTCGGCTACAGTGCGGAGGACTTTGCCAACATCGGCCTGTTTGCCGATAAACCGGTTGACCTTGGCAGCCGCTGCACCGTGTTTATGAACAGCAACGTCAAGCAGGCGCAGAAGGACGGTGCTTCCGTCGCCAACATCAGCGCCGGTCTGTGCATCAGCATTGTTAAAAACGCGCTGTTTAAAGTTATCCGCCCCTCAAGCCCGGAAGATTTGGGCAAACACATTGTTGTGCAGGGCGGCACGTTTTTAAACAACTGCGTACTGCGTGCCTTTGAGCAGGAGCTGAACCTTGAAGTGGTACGCCCGGACATTGCGGGGCTGATGGGTGCCTACGGCGCGGCGCTGTACGCGCAGGAACGCCAAAAGCTGCACGGCGGCGAATCTACCTTAATCAACGCAGAGCAGTTAAAGAACTTCTCGCACACCGTTAAAACCGTAACCTGCGGTTTGTGCAGCAACCACTGCCACTTAACCGTCAACATTTTTGCCGACGGCAAACCATACATCAGCGGCAACCGCTGCGAGCGCCCGGTAACGCACTGCGCGCCCAATGACAGCCTGAACCTGTACCGCTACAAACTGCAACTACTGGAAGAATTACAGCCCGTACCCGGCAAACGCGGCAAAATAGGCCTGCCGCTGGGGCTGAACATGTATGAGCTGCTGCCGTTCTGGCACACCTTTTTTACCACGCTCGGCTTTGAAGTAATTACCAGCCCGATTAACGATAAAACCATCTTCCAGAAAGGGCAGAACACCATCCCCAGCGACACGGTCTGCTACCCTGCCAAAATGATGCACGGGCATATCAAATGGCTGCTGGCACAGGGGCTGACGAGCATTTTCTACCCCTGCATGACCTACAACGTCGATGAGGACACCTCGCAAAACTGCTACAACTGCCCGGTCGTTGCCTACTATCCGGAAGTTCTGGCGGCGAACATCGAAGAACTGAAAAACATCCACTTCTTCTACGATTATTTGGGCCTTTTAAACAAAAAACGCCTGACGAAAGAGCTTTACAAAATGCTGCATCCCGCTTACGCGGATATAAGCGAAAAAGAGATTAAAAAAGCGCTGACGCCTGCCTTTGACGCTTACCACGCTTTTGAGGACAAGGTTAAAGCGCAGGGCAAAAAGATTATTGAAGAAGCCCGCAGCAAGAACATGCCCATTGTGGTGCTGGCAGGCCGCCCGTACCACACCGACCCGAAAATCAACCACGGCATCGACCGCCTGATTACGGGGCTGGGCGCGGCACTGGTCAGCGAAGACGCCGTTGCCGGTGAAATACCGCGCAAGGATTTGAACGAGGACCTTGAAGTTTTGAACCAGTGGACCTACCACAGCAGGCTGTACGCCGCCGCCAAATATACGGCGGAAAACAGCGACATGAACATGGTGCAGCTGGTAAGCTTCGGCTGCGGCTGCGATGCCATTACGGCCGACGAATGCCGCCGCATACTGGAAGAAAGCGACAAGATTTACACCGAAATCAAAATCGACGATATCGAAAACCTCGGCGCCGCGCGCATAAGGCTGCGCAGCCTGTTTGCAGCGCTGGGCTTTGAATGCTGAAATATTTTTGAAGGAGCAATTTTTATGTCAGAAAACGCTTTGCCGGTTTTTACAAAAGATATGAAAGCCACGCATACCATACTTGTACCGGGTATGCTGCCGTTTCATTTCGCGCTTTTGCGCTCGGCACTGCAAAGCTGCGGCTACAAGGCAGAAATTTTGCAGAACACCGGACGCGAAGTTATCGAAACGGGATTAAAATACGTCAACAGTGATATTTGCTATCCCGCGCTGCTCGTTATCGGGCAAATTATCAGCGCGCTGGAAAGCGGCAAATATGACCTTGAAAAAACCGCCGTTATCCTTTCGCAGACGGGCGGCGGCTGCCGTGCCTCCAACTATATTTACCTGCTGCGCAAGGGCATGGAAAAAGCAGGCTTCGGCAACATTCCGATTATCAGCCTGAACGTAAACGGCATGAACGCACAGCCGGGCTTTGAACTGAACCTGCCCATGCTGAAAAAACTTATGGCAGCCGTTATTTACGGCGACACGCTGATGTACCTTGCCAACAGAACCCGCCCTTACGAAACCATCAAAGGCGCGGTGGACGAGCTGGCCAATAAATGGCTGAACAAACTGGAAAACGCCTTCCTTGAAGGCAAAGCACAGGCCACCAGCACCATGAAGCAGCTTTCCAAAGCACTGGCGGAAGACTTTGCCGCCCTGCCGCAGAAAGCGGAAGAAAAAATCAAGGTCGGCATCGTCGGAGAGATTTACATTAAATATGCCGGGCTTGGCAACAACAATCTGGAACAGTTTTTGCAGAAGCAGAACTGCGAATACATGCTGCCGGGCATGCTGAACTTTATTATGTACTGCGCCGATACCTACCTGACGGACTACAAGCTGTACGGCGGCAAGTTCTTCAAATATGGCATTTCCAAAATGGTGATGGTTTATTTGAAGAAGCTGGAAAAAATTATGCTGCACGCGCTGGATACCCAGCCGTTCAAACCGCCTGCCTCTTACGAAGAAACCAAGGCACTGGTTAAAAACGTAATCGGCTACGGCAATAACATGGGCGAAGGCTGGCTGCTGACAGCGGAAATGCTGGAGCTTGCCAAAAACGGCTACAACAACATCATCTGCGCACAGCCCTTTGGCTGCCTGCCCAACCACATCGCCGGGCGCGGCATGCTTAACAAAATTAAGGAAATTGCCGAAGACGCCAACATTTTGCCGATTGACTACGATTCAAGCGCTTCCAAAGTTAACCAGGAAAACCGCATTAAACTGATGCTGGCAACGGCCGAATAAAATGCAAAAAATTACCCCGCTTACCATTACGGTAAACGGGGTTTTATTTTTGGTTTTGGTTATTACGGATTAGTTGCTGCCCTGATAAACCATGCCCTGAATTTCGGTATCGCCTTTAACCTGTACAAAGGTAATGGAACCTGCGGGGATGTTTACGGATTTACCGGTTACAAATGCGCCGCCGATTACACCGATAGGCCCAAGCACAACCATGCCGCCGATGGTAGCGCCTGCTGCACCGGCAATGGTCTTAGCTTCCTGTTTGGCAATTTCGCCGAGGAATACTTTAACGCGGGTGTTGTCGATTGCATAAAGGAAACCGAAGTCAACGTCGATGCGTGCATCCTGACCGAACATACGCGGGCCGACAACCTTCGTAACCTTGCCAAGGCCTTCAGCGCCTTTGGGGATTACGAGTACGTCGTTAACGAATACGTTATCGGCAACTTTGTATTTAACAACGTCGCCTGCCTGCGCGGTTTTGCTGCTCAGGTCTTCGGCAAATTCCAGTTTAATTACGCTGTCTTTCGGCAGGGTAACGGTTTCAACAACTACAATGCCATCCTGGAAAGCAAGGTTTGCAAGGCCTTCCAGACGGCTGGCAAGGGAACCGGTGCCAACTTCGCCGTTCAGCATGGTTTCCAGCGATTCAATGCGGCTCTTGGCCGGGCCGCCTGCCGTGCTTTCGGTAAACTGCCATTCAACAGCGCTCAGCTTGGTTAAAAAGCTTGCTTCGCCGCTGCCGGGATAACCGTTAACATAATCATACAAATTGTCAACTCTATTTAAAATCGGGTCGGTAGTAATGGTGCCGTAAACATCATCTTCAAGGCTGTCCGTTCTGGTGACCAGCGCGCCTGCCTGTTCCGTGCCGTACAGGGTTCTTTCCAGCGCAGCCAGTTTTTCGCTGGCAGACATGGTTTTCGGCGCTGCGGTTTGTTCAATCGCGGCACTGGCCGAAATTTCATCGCCGCCGGCGGCTAAGGCAACGCCCGGGAAAACGGACGTAACAGTAAGCGATAAGGTTAAAAGTAAGGTAAGGAGTTTCTGTTTCATTTTCGTACCTCCATGTTGATATATATAATCATTATAACACAAAGCCGCACAAAAAAATAGTAAACTAATTGAAAACCGGGCCTGCATTATGCTAAGCCCGGTAATTTTTTATGCTTTTAAATATTTGCCAAGGTTTTGCGCCACGGCTTCCTTCATTTCGTCCATTTTGGCAAAGCGCCTTCTGTGCTGCGCACGTTTGGAAGGCTTTAATTCCTCCATGGATTTGCGGTATTCCGGAATGGGGATTTCGTAAAAACGCTTGTCGTCAAGCCGGTGCCCTTCGCACTCTGCCCAGAAATCGTCCAGCGAAGTTTTCAGCTTGCGGTCGATACGCACATGGTTCATGGCGTAATAGCCCTCGTTGCTGACGGCGTAAATTTTTTCGCAGCCCAGCACATGCGCCACATTGCGGATGCCGTAGAAAATAAGGTTTTTGGTGCGGTAGCCGAAGAAAGCTTTAGTCAAGCCCTTGATAACTTCCGAACCGTTGGGCGTGCCCTGCAACGCGCCAATCCACAGCGCAGGGTTGCCTTCCTTATCCGGCGCAAGCCAGAACATAATCTGGTACAGCGCTTCGGTATCCCACTTCAGCACCAGCGACAGGCAGCCTTCCTTACGCTGGCCGGCGTGGAACCACAGCTCCAGCGTCAGCGGCTTTTCTTCGTAGCTGTCCTCCCACAGGCGCAGCATTTCGCCGTTTACATACAGCTTGCGCAGGGCTTCTTCGTTTAATTTAGCTTCCAAAAACTCCACATGCGCTTTAATCAGCGCAATGCGCTCCGTGTAGTTGCTGTTTTTATAAAAGAACTGGCGCGTAGCCTGTTCCACAAAACTGGTGGTGTGGTGCAGCATATCGCGCCTTAAGGGCGTTGCCGCAAAAAAATCCAGCAGCCCGCTGATTTCCGTACTGTGCAGCATGCAGCGCGTGCGGAAAACAACGTAGCGTTTCCATTCTTTTAATATCTCTGTCTTGTACAGGCTATGCCCGATATGACTTAAAATTTCCGTATCCATGTCAGCCTCGCAATTGTTTGATATGTTACATTATAACACATTGCAGGCTGCGCTGCCAGTGTTATGCCTTGTCGCGGTTGTACATCGGGCGCAGGCGTTCCTGCATCGGGATTTTGTCCGCCGTTGCGGCGAGCAGTGCCCATTCATACAGCGTGCTTTGCGCGCCGACCGGCTCCAGCCTGTTGGTTACGCGGCGGTAAGTGCCGTTAGACTGCATCATGTGCGCGCCGACGTTATCGCGCAGGTACAGGTCAAGCACTTTTTTAATGCGCTCGATATGCGCCGGGGTTTCCACCGGGAAGAACAGTTCAACGCGGTCGTTCAGGTTACGCGGCATCCAGTCCGCACTGGACAGGAACAGCTGCTCTTTGCCGCCACCCTGGAACCAGAAAATGCGGCTGTGTTCCAGCTGCCTGCCGACGATGCTGCGCACGGTAATGTTGTCGCTGATGCCGTCCATGCCCGCGCGCAAACCGCAGATGCCGCGGATAATCAGGTCTATCTTTACGCCCGCCATCGAAGCCTCGTACAGCTTCTGGATAACAGGGTAGTCAATCAGGGAGTTCATCTTGGCAATGATGTGTCCCGTGCCGCCGTTTTTCACGATGGCGATTTCGTTGTCAATCAGCTCATAAATCTTTTTGCGCAGGCCGAGCGGCGCCATAACCAGCTTGTTCCATACCGGCGGGTCGGAATAACCGGACAGCACGTTGAAGAACGCCGATGCGTCGCTGCCAAACTGGTCGTTGGCAGTCATCAGACCCATATCGGTGTACAGCTTGGCGGTGTTATCGTTGTAGTTACCCGTGCCGAGATGCACATAGCGTTTAATGCCGTCGGCTTCCTTGCGCACAACGAGGATGATTTTGGCGTGGGTCTTGAGGCCCATCAAACCGTAAATTACATGGCAGCCCGCTTGTTCAAGGCGGCGTGCCCACAGAATGTTGTTTTCTTCATCGAAGCGCGCTTTTAGTTCCACCAGTACCGTAACCTGCTTGCCGTTTTCGGCTGCGCGTGCCAATGCCGCTACTATCGGCGAGTTGCCGCTGACGCGGTACAAAGTCTGCTTGATTGCCAGCACGTTGGGGTCATCTGCAGCGTCGCTGACAAATTTAACAACCGGGTCAAAACTTTCAAACGGGTGGTGCAAAAGCACGTCGCGCTCACGCAGAACTGCAAAAATATCGCTGTCGTCAGGCAGCTCCAGCGGGCGCTGCGGCACAAATGGCTCATACAGCCAAGGCCACATGCCGGGCAGCGATGCGAATTTAAAGAAGCAGGTTGCGTCAAGCGGCCCGTTGATTTCGTAAACCTCCTGCTCGGTAATGTCTAAATTATCGTACAGGAACTTACGGATACGGCTGTTGGCCTTGTTATAAATCTCCAGCCTTACGGAAGCGCCGCGCGTGCGTGCGCGCAGGGATTTTTCCACTTCCTTAAGCAGGTTGTCGATGTCGTCCTCGTCAACTTCCAGGTCACTGTCGCGCGTAATGCGGAACGGCACAATGTCCAGAATCTTGCATCCGCTGTACAAATCGCCGCAGTGCTCATTGATAACGTCCTCCAAAAATACAAAAGTGCGTTTTTCCTCGCCCGGCACTTCAATCAGGCGCGGCAGTACGGAAGGCACCTGCACGATGCCCATGCTGTCCTCGCCCTCCTGATTGGTCAGCTCAACGGCAAGGTTCAAGGTTTTGTTTGCCAGAAACGGGAAGGGGCGCGAAGCGTCAACCGCCATCGGCGTCAGTACCGGGAAGATTTCCTCCTGATAATAGCCTTCCAGCCAGCGGCGGCCGCCCTCGCTCAAATCGCTGACGCGGCAGATGTAAATGCCTGCGGCGCGCAGCTCCTTAATCAGCGAAAGCAGGTATTTGTTTAAAAGGCGCATCTGGTCGTGCGCGGATTTGCTGATTTCCGCCAGCTGCTGCTTAACCGTCAGCCCGGCGGCGTCGCGCTTGTTAATGCCGTTTTCAAACTGGTCCCACAGCCCGGCAACGCGCACCATAAAAAACTCGTCAAGGTTCGAGGCGGTAATCGCCACAAATTTTAAGCGTTCCAGGAGCGGCGTGGTTTTAACGCCGGCTTCGCGCAGTACGCGCAGGTTAAATTTTAACCAGCTCAGCTCGCGGTTAAAAAAGTATTCCGGTTTGTTAAGATTGATTTTTTCTTTCTTTTCCATTTATCTTTCCACCCGTTCCAAAACTGCCTGTAATCCGTAAACTTCTTCAAAGAACGATGCCTTGGAAGCAAACGTCCATTCCTCAATCGTCAAATCCTCGCGCGTAACGGCTTCCACCTTCATCACGCCGTTTTTAACATTTACGCGGCAGCTTTTAATTTTCTGTTTGTAACTGCGGTCCATCGCGTCCGCCAAACGCACCAGTGCGGCAAGTTTTGCCACCAGCGGCATAATCTCCGGCGACATTTCCTCCACGTCGGCGTGGATACTGCCGCTGAACAGCCTGTGCGCGTGGTAATAACTGGCCAGCGCCACAATTTTTTTGTCCAGTTCGCTGAAACCAAGCATATCGCTCGACATCAGCAGCTTGTAGCTGTACAGCGAATGGCTGCGCAGCGATACGTACTTGCCGATATCGTGCAGCAGCGCCGTTGCCTGAAGTAAGATGCGGCTGTGGCTGTCCAGCCCGTGGTGCTTGCCAAGCTTATCAAACATTGCCACGGCCAGCTTTTCAACCTGGCGGGAATGTGCCTCGTCGTAATGGTAACGCCTGCCGATGCTGTGGAACAAACTAAGCTGCTCCTGCTCCAGCTCTGCGGCGTAATCCCTGTTGGTTTTCGGCCCGATGTGGAGCAAACAGATACCGTCGATAAAACGGTCGTCCGTCAGGATAATTTCCTGCACCTGCACCAAAGCCAACAGCTGCTCGTACAATAAAATGGTCGGCACAACAAGTTCGGCAATGTCCTCGTTAATTTTAAACACTTTGATAATCTGCGGCAGGTTCAGCGCATGCACCGTTTTAAACAGCTGCATAAACTGCTCCGTCTTAATACGGATAACGCCCGCCTTAAACTCAATGCCCAGCATCTGCAAAAGCAGCTCCGATTCAGCACCGGAAAGCACAAGGTAACGCACCTGCTCATTTTTCAGTGCGTCCCTTACCGCCCCCATCGTGCTGGAAAGGTATTCCGCCAAAGCCTGGTTAAACTTCATCGAGCTGCGCTGGTTGCGGTTAAAGCTTTCCTTCACGCGGATAACGCCGATGTTTAAATTCTGCTGGTAGCGGATGACGTTGTCCTTCACAAAGGTAATGCCCAGCCCGCCGGACGAAATATCCATCATCAGCATGCTCTCATCCACGCCGGTGAGGCCGTCCAGCTTCATCGTGCGGCGGATGGACTGATACTTGGTGTAAATTTCCTCCGGTAAATCAATAACGGTAACTTTAAGCCCCGTGCGGATATAAATCTGGTCAATCAAAAATACGCGGTTCAGCGCCTCGCGCACGGCGGTAGTCGCCTGCATGCTGTATTCCTCAACCTCGTACTCCGTCATCAGGCGCTTAAAGCCGACAAGGAGCTCGCAGATTTCGTTAACCATGCTGAACGGGATAATTTTATTTTTAAAGGTTTCCTCGCCCAGACGCACGCGGCGGTTACATTCTTCAAGGATTTTAATGTTGTTCAAATTGCGGTACTGCACAATCTGCATGCTTATCATCTCAGAACCGAGATGAATGGCCGCAAAAATTTTATATTGTTTTTTTCTCACATGACCACCTCATTTGAGTATTACTTAAATATTTCGACACGTACGCTTCAAATCCTTGCTTTTAACAAAGTTTTTACCGCGCTTTGCAATGCTTTTTACATTTTTTATCCCTGCATGCAGGATTTTTTACTTTTGCCGGTAAATATATAATACTATGTGACTTGAACGGAACAAATTTTTAACCATAATCTGCGGGAGGGATGAACTTTGCAGAGGATTGCGATTATAGATATCGGCTCCAACTCGGCGCGCCTTGTAATAACGCATATTTACAAAAACGGCGCCTACAACATGGTTTACAACCAGAAGGAAGCCCTGCGCTTAAGCCAGAAAACCGACAAAAAATGCTGCCTGACTCCGCAGGCCTTTACCGACACCATTGAAACAATGAAAAGCTTTGCACATATGTGCAAGCTGTACCACGCCGACCGAACCATCGCCGTGGCAACGGCCGCCATACGCAACGCCAAAAACGGCGCGGAACTTACAAAACTGGTTGAACAAGAAACAGGAATCAGCCTGCACATCATCACCGGCAACACCGAAGCCTATATCAGCTACCTCGGCGTAATCAACACCCTGCCGTATGAAAGCGGCATTATCTTTGACCTTGGCGGCGGCAGCACGGAACTTATTTACTTCCACGAACGCAAAATACTGGAATCCGTTTCCGTACCCATCGGCGCGGTAAACACCACCGCCATGTTCAACACCCGCAACGATATCAGCCCTACGGCTTACAGCGACTTAACATTTTTCCTGCGCACGCGCCTTTCGGAATACCCGTGGCTAAAACAGCCCAAGCTTCCGCTGATAGGCGTCGGCGGCACGGCGCGTACCATTGGCAAAATACACCAGCGCGCCACCAGATATCCCACCACCAAAATCCATAACTATAAACTAACGGTGCAGGCCTTCCGTGGCATCTTCAACCGTCTTAAAGGCAGCACGCTGGAAGAACGCAAAAAAATCTCCGGCTTAAGCAGCGACCGCGCCGATATTATCTTTGCAGGCGCCGCCATCATCAACGCCCTATTTGAAGTAACCGGCAGCAAACAGCTTATTACATCGGGCTGCGGCCTGCGCGAAGGGCTGTTTTTTGACTATTACAGCAAGGAGCGCAACATACCGCTGATTGCCGACGACATTTTAGCGCGCAGCACCGAAAACATTTTGAACCTGTACACGCCGGACGTTACGCACAGCAAGCACGTTACGGAACTGGCGCTGCAAATGTTTGACAGCTGGAAGCAGCTGCACGGGCTTGGCAAAAGCTGCCGCCGCCTTTTAAAAACAGCGGCACTGCTGCATGACATCGGCATTACCATTAACTTTTACAGTCACGCGCGCCACGGCGCTTACATGATACAAAACGCCAAACTGTTCGGGCTGACGCATAAAGAGCAGCTTGTAACCAGCGCCATTGCGGGCTGGCACAACGGCGTATCCAAAAGCTACTTCTTCCGCGACCAGCTTTTTACCAGCATGCTGACCCCCAAAAACTGGGACACTGTCAACAAGCTGGCGCTGATACTGGCGCTGGCAGAAAGTCTGGATTATACGCAAAGCAGCCTGCTGCAAATTAAAAGCGCGGCGGTTAATAAAACCGGCGCAAACCTTCTGCTGCACGCCGACGGCATTCCCGCCATCGAAATGCACCAAATCCGCACACACTTAAAATGGTTCGCCAAAACCTTCGGCGTCCCGCTGAATATAAGTTTGACGGAGGAAAACGAATAGCAGAAAATTAAAAGCACCATAGCAAAAACTATGGTGCTTTTCTTATTTATCCATTTTCGTTAAACTTACAAACTTGGTGAATTGTTTATGGAAGAACAGGTTGATGGTGCCTACCGGACCGTTACGGTGCTTGGCGACGATAAGCTCGGTGATATTTTTGTTTTCGGTTTCGGGATTGTAGTAATCTTCACGGTACAGGAACATTACGATATCGGCGTCCTGTTCAAGTGAACCGGATTCGCGCAGGTCGGAAAGCATCGGGCGTTTTACCTGACGCGATTCCACGCTGCGGCTTAACTGCGACAGTGCGATTATCGGCACGTTCAGCTCACGCGCCAGCGCTTTAAGCGAGCGGGAAATTTCGGAAACCTCCTGCTGGCGGTCGCCGCTTAAGTTGCGTTTGCCGCTGCCCTGCATCAATTGCAGGTAGTCGACGACGATTAAGTCCAGCCCGTGTTCAGCCTTCAACCGGCGCGCACGGCTGCGCATTTCCATCGCCGTTATGCCCGCCGTGTCGTCGATATAAATCTGCGCCGCGCTGAGTGCGTCAGCCGTTTGTATCAGCTGCATCCAGTCCTCGTCGCGCAGTTCGCCGATACGCAGGCGCTGCGAATCT
>CASEGD010000011.1 GCA_949287345.1 uncultured Phascolarctobacterium sp.
CCGCGGCTACATCGTCAAAGACGGCAAAAAGCTGGTATCCACCGAGCTGGGCGAGCTGATTGTCAATATGCTGACGACGTATTTTAAAGACATCATCAACATTCCGTTTACGGCAAATTTGGAAACCGAACTGGACGAAATTGCCGAACACGAAGCCAATAAAAACCAGGTGCTGGAAAGCTTCTACGAGCCTTTCTCGCATCTGCTGGAAAAGGCCGACAAGGAAATTGAAACCGTGGAAGCGCCGGTGGAAGTAAGCGACGTTAAATGCGAAAAATGCGGGCGCATGATGGTTTACAAGCAGGGACGCTACGGCAAGTTTCTGGCTTGCCCGGGTTTCCCGGAATGCCGCAATACCAAGCCGATACTGAAAAAAATCGGCGTTAAATGCCCGGACTGCGGCGGCGATATTATCGAGCGTAAAACCAAAACGCGCAAAATTTTCTACGGCTGCTCCAACTATCCGGACTGCAAATTTACTTCGTGGGACAGGCCGACTGAACAACGCTGCCCCAAATGCGGGCACGTTCTGTTTGAGCGTACCGACAGAAACGGCGACAAAAAGCTGTTCTGCACCAACGAAGCCTGCGAGGATGCCGTAAAAACGTATAAAGGAAGGGCTGCTAAACGTGCAAAAAGTAAATGAGCCGGTACACGTTATAGGCGCAGGGCTGGCTGGTTGTGAAGCGGCGTGGCAGCTTGCGCAGCGCGGCGTGCCCGTGGTGCTGTACGAAAAACGCCCGCTGAAAAGCGACGCTGCCCATAAAACCGATAAATTTGCAGAGCTTGTTTGCAGCAATTCGCTGCGCGCGGGCAATATTGAAAACGCCGTTGGGCTGTTAAAAGAAGAAATGCGCCGTCTTGGCAGCGTTATTATGGCCTGTGCCGATGAACACAAAGTTCCGGCAGGCGGTGCGCTGGCGGTGGACCGCGAAGGCTTTGCGGACGCCGTAACGGCAAAAATAAAAAGCCATCCGCTGATTACCGTTAAAAACGAAGAAGTTACAAACCTTGAAAGCCTGGCCGGTGTTGTTATCTGCGCAAGCGGGCCTTTGACGGACGGCGAACTGGCTGAAAGCATTGCACAGCTTGCGGGTGAAGATTATTTTCACTTTTTCGACGCGGCAGCGCCGATTGTAACTGCGGATTCACTGGATTACAGCAAGGTTTACCGTGCAAGCCGCTATGATAAGGGCGACGCGGATTACCTGAACTGCCCGTTTGAAACCAAAGAAGAATATTTAGCCTTCTGGGAGGCTTTGCGCACGGCAGAGCTGGCGCCCGTGAAGGATTTTGAAAAAGAAGTGTTTTTTGAAGCGTGCATGCCTATTGAAGAAATGGCACGGCGCGGCGAGGACACAATGCGTTTCGGACCGCTGAAACCGGTGGGGCTGGTTGACAAGCGCACCGGCAAGGAGGCTTACGCCGTGGTGCAGCTGCGTCAGGATGACGCTGCGGCATCGCTGTACAACATTGTCGGTTTCCAGACGCATTTGAAATGGGGCGAGCAAAAGCGCGTGTTCGGCATGATACCGGGGCTGGAAAAAGCAGAGTTCGTCCGCTACGGCGTGATGCATAAAAATACATACATCAATTCGCCGAAGCTGTTAAACAGCGATTTCAGCCTGCGCAGTAACCCGCGCCTCTTTTTTGCGGGGCAGTTTACCGGCGTGGAAGGCTATGTGGAATCGGCGGCGTCCGGTTTAATGGCAGGCATTCACGCGGCGCGCAAAGTGCTGGGGCAGCCTGCGGTTGATTTCCCGGCGGAAACGGCGCACGGGGCGCTTGCGCATTACATCAGCAGCCCGGAGATTAAAAACTTCCAGCCGATGAACGTCAACTTCGGCCTGATTCCGCCGCTGGGCAAGCGTGTGCGCGGCAAAAAATTCAAAAACGCCATGCTGGCAGAGCGTGCTCTGGAAGCGCTCGCCAAAGTACAGGAACAATTAAATACGGAAGCATAAACATTACGGCAGCGGCTTAAAAACCGCTGCTTTTTGTATTCTATGCGATAAAAATAAACAAAATTGCAAGAAAATTTTAAAAATAGATATTGTGCTTATTGAAATTATTTTCTCTTTATGATACGATAATTTTACTTTAAAAGAGGGATATTTATGAAAGAGGATTTTAGCGCTTACCCCGACGTGCGGAAATTTTTGCAATACCTTGCGGTAGAAAAAAACACTTCGGCACTGACGGTTAAAAATTATGGAACCGATATCGCCGTGTTTATTGAGTTTTTAAAGACACGTTACAGCGGCGGCTTTAACTGGAATGACATCAGCGTGCCCGATATCCGTTCGTACCTTGCGGAGATGAATGGCAAAAAGTACGCGCGTACAACCATTGCCAGACGCATATCGGCGCTGCGCTCTTTTTATAAATATTTACAGCGGGAGAGCAGGGTTAAGCAAAACCCGTTTGTTAAAGTGCGGACGCCGAAGCTGGAAAAGCACCTGCCCGTATTTTTAGAGGAGCTTGAAATTAACGAGCTTTTGGAGCTGCCGGATAAAACGGACGTGCTTGGCATGCGCGACCAGGCGCTGCTGGAGC
Organism: uncultured Phascolarctobacterium sp.; assembly: GCA_949287345.1. Lineage (GTDB taxonomy): Bacteria > Bacillota > Negativicutes > Acidaminococcales > Acidaminococcaceae > Fusicatenibacter_A. The sequence continues at coordinate 2,557 of CASEGD010000011.1, forward strand.
TTTTATACGCAACCGGCTGCCGCGTTTCGGAGCTTGTGGGGCTGACGCTTGAGACCATCGACCTTGGTAATATGTTTGTGCTGCTGCACGGCAAGGGCAACAAGGACAGGCTGGTGCCCATCGGGCATACCTGCCGTGAGGCGGTGGAGCGTTACCTTAACGATGCGCGCGGGCTGCTGATGGCAAAATATCACGCCAAAGCGCATGAGCAGCTTTTGGTTAACCGGCTGGGCGGGCCGTTGACGGACCGCAGCGTGCGCCGCATACTTGATAAATATATTAAACAACTGGCCCTGCGCAAAAACGTATCGCCGCATACCATACGGCACACCTTCGCCACCCATTTGCTGGACCACGGTGCGGATTTGAGGGCGGTGCAGGAGCTTTTGGGCCACGCTAATTTATCTACTACTCAGATTTATACGCATGTTACAACGGAGCGCATTACCTCCGTTTATGAAAAGAATTTTCCGCGTGCGTGATGGGAGGGGTTACTGTGGAACTTTTAGAAAAAACAAGAAAAATCAACAAACTGTTACAGCGCGGCGAAAAGGTGGAGTTTAACGCCATCGCGCGCCTGCTGAAGGAAGTTATTGTCAGCAATGTTTACATTGTGGGGCGCAAGGGCGGAATTAAGGGCTTTGCGCTGCTGGACGATTTTGAATGTGACATCATGCGCGAGCAGGTGCTGGATTTAAAACGCTTCCCGCCTGCGTACCTTAACTTTATTATGGAGTGCCGCGAAACCGTTTCCAACATCGGGCACGTTAACGAAGAATGTTCGTTTTTAAAGGGCACCAAGTGCTATTTTGGGGATAAACGCACTACGATTGTGCCCATTTACGGCAACGGCGAACGCATCGGCACGCTTATTGTTGCCAAGTATGACCGCGAATTTAACGACGAGGATTTGCTGCTGGCAGAATATGCGGCGGCGGTTATCGGCGTTGAGATTTTGCACGAGCGTGCTGCCCGCGTAGAAGAAGAAGCACGCAAAAAAGCCATGGTGCAGATTGCCTTTTCAACGCTGTCGTTTTCCGAACTGGAAGCCATTACCAGCATTATGGACGCGCTGCACGGCACGGAAGGGCTGCTGGTTGCTTCCAAAATTGCCGACAGCGTTGGCATTACGCGCTCCGTTATCGTCAACGCGCTGCGCAAATTTGAAAGCGCCGGCCTGATTGAAACCAAATCCCTCGGCATGAAGGGTACTTATATCCGTATTAAAAACGAGTTTTTGTTTGACGAATTAAACAAGCACAGATAAGGTAGTATGCCTAAGGAGGCTGAAAATTATGGAAGATGCTGTTTTATTTGCTGTGAAAGACCGTGTGGCGACCATTACGCTGAACCGCCCGCAGAGCTTGAACTCGATGAACGACGCGCTGATTGACAGTCTGCACGCTGCTCTTGACAAGGTTGAGCAGGACGCTGATATCCGCTGCGTCGTACTTACGGGCAACGGCAAAGCGTTCTGTGCAGGCGGCGACCTGCCGTTTTTGGAGGCGTTGCCCGACGCTGCCAGCCGCCGTGCGTTCATCATTAAAGTCGGCGCTGTAGCCAAACGCATCACCGCCATGGATAAACCGTTTATCGCCATGGTTAACGGCGTTGCGGCAGGCGCAGGCCTTAATTTAATGCTGGCTTGCGATTTGGTTTACGCCGTAAGCACCGCGCGTTTTGCGCAAAGCTTTGCCAAAGTCGGTTTAATACCTGATTGCGGCGGCCTGTACTTTTTGCCGAAGGCAGTGGGCCTGCACCGTGCCAAAGAATTGATGTTTACCGCCGATTTGATTGACGCTGCCACGGCAGAGCGCTTTGGTATGCTGAACCATGTCTGCGAAGCCGATGCCCTTGCAGGCGAAGTGGAAAAAATGGCGGCACGCCTTGCCGCGTCAAGCCCACTTTCGCTGGCGCTGATTAAAAAATACATTAACAACACGGCGATGAGCCTTGACGATGTGCTTGACACCGAAGCCGTTGCGCAGACGCTGTGCATGGCAACGGAGGACTGCAAGGAAGGCATTGCGGCGTTTAAGGAAAAACGCGCGCCCAAATTCACCGGTAAATAAATATTGTTAAAATCGGGGCTGGTTTTTACAGTCCCGTTTCTTTTTTTATAAAAATATTGTATAATTATATTATTGCTTAATTGTTTTGTGGAGGGACCAATGTTTGATTTTGGCTCAATGATTTATACGGTACCGGCACTTTTAATTGCCATTACCATACATGAATACGCCCACGCCGTTACGGCGGACGCTATGGGCGACCCGACGCCGCGTTATCTGGGGCGCTTAACCTTTAACCCGCTGGCGCATCTGGATATTTTAGGCGCTGTAATGCTGGCGCTGTTCCACTTCGGCTGGGCCAAGCCGGTTGCCATTAACCCCAATAACTTCCGCAACAGGCGCGAAGGCATGATTAAGGTATCGCTGGCAGGACCGGCGGCAAATTTGTTTTTGTGCTTTCTGGCGGCGCTGATTATGGTTGTGATGGGCAAGTTTAAGGTTTTAACGCCGGGCGTAAGCGCGTTTTTGCTGTGGACCATGCAGTATAACGTGTGGTTTGCCTTTTTTAACCTGCTGCCGATACCGCCGCTGGACGGTTCGCGCCTGCTGGATGAATTTTTGCCGCCTGCTACGGCGTATAAGTATAACTCCTTCGTCGGCGCATACGGCTTGTACATTTTAATCGCGCTGGTTGCCAGCGGCCTTATTGGCTACATCATCACCCCGTTTGCCATGGCGTACCTTGACCTGGTAAACCTTGTGTTGGGCATCTTTTTTTAAAAAACTATAAAGGATTTTGGCGCAGCAACGTGCCGAAGCGTAATTTATGGCAGAACTTTCCTTAAAAGTAAGTGATTTTGAAGGCCCGCTGGACCTTTTAATACATTTAATCGAAAAAGACAAAATAGATATTTACGATATCCCCATCGCGGAGATTACCGAGCAGTACATTGCGTATTTATCCGCCATGGCAGAGTTTGACATGGAGATTGCCAGCGAGTTTCTGGTAATGGCGGCGACGCTGCTTCAGATAAAATCGCGCATGCTGCTGCCGAAGCCCGCGCCGGAAACGGATGAGGATGAAGCAGACCCGCGCACCATGCTGGTAGAGATGCTGATTGAATACCGGCGCATTAAAGCCTGTGCCGCACAGCTGTTGGAGATGAAGGAACAGGCAGCGCGCTACGTTTGCCGCAGGCCGCTTGCCGAAGGCAAAATAACACGCCACATTGCGCAGTACAGCGCGGGCGACCTTGTTAAAACCATGCTGGCGCTGATGGCTGCAAGCAGCGAAGTTACCGCTTACATTGAGCGGCAGGAGTTCAGCGTGCAGGAGAAAATGGCGGAGATTGTAAGCCTGTTGAAGCACCGCCTGAACGGCGTGGAGTTTAAAGAAGTGTTCAGCCGCACGGGCAGCCGCAGCGAAAAAATTGCCGGGTTCCTGGCGCTTTTGGAGCTTTTAAAGCTGAACGTAATAAGCATTACGCAGACGGAACCGTTTGCGCCGATTTATATTTTCCTGCACCGGGAGGACGAAAACCATGTTTCATGATTATTTACAAGGCTCGCTGGAGGCGCTGCTTTTTGCCGCAGGCGAACCGCTGACGGTAGTGCAGATTGCCGAAATCATGCATCTTGATAAACCGCAGGTGTGGGAGCTGCTGACGCTTCTGGAAGAAAGCTATAACGAAGAAAGCCGCGGGCTGTGCCTGCGCAAGGTGGCGGGCGGCTATCAGTTGTGCGCCAAACCCCAGCATTACGAGCTGTTAAAGCAGCTTGAAAAAGTGCAGGAGGTTAAGCTATCAGCAGCGGCGATGGAAACGCTGGCAATTGTGGCCTTTAAGCAGCCGGTAACGCGCAGCGAGATGGAAGCTATCCGCGGCGTTAAGGTGGACGGCGTTGTCAACACGCTTTTAGATTACGGCCTGATATGTGAAGCAGGGCGCAAGGACGCGCTTGGCCATCCGATTTTATACGCAACAACCGATAAATTTTTACTGACATTCGGGCTGAGCTCGCTGAAGGATTTGCCGACCATGCCGGACGGGGAAAACAGCGGCGAGCCGGAGCAGATATCGCTTTTGGACAGCTTGAAGGACGAAATTATAAACGATAACGGAGCAGTTTAATGGAAGAACGCTTACAGAAAGTGCTGGCGGCTGCGGGCGTGGCCTCGCGGCGCGAAGCAGAAAAATACATACTGGACGGTAGGGTGAAGGTCAACGGCAAAACCGTGAAAGAGCTTGGCACCAAGGTTGATGAAAAATGCTTCATCACCGTGGACGGCAAGCCCATTAAGCGCGAGCGCAAGGCTTACTACCTGTTTTATAAGCCGCGCGGCGTGGTTACCACGATGAGCGACCCGCAGGGCAGGCGCACCATTGCCGATTACGTTAAGGATTTGCCGCAGCGCGTGTTTCCGGTCGGCAGGCTGGATTACAACACCGAAGGGCTGCTGCTTTTAACCAACGACGGGGCGCTGGCGCAGGGCTTGATGCACCCCAGCCACGAAGTTAACAAAACATATCGCGTTGGCGTGCCGGGCATTGTGCCGCAGGAAAAACTGGACATGCTGCGCATCGGCGTAAAGCTGGACGACGGCATGACGGCACCGGCGGTGGTAACGCTTTTGGAATACGACCATGCGCGCAACATGACGCTGTTTGATATAACAATCCACGAAGGGCGCAACAGGCAAATCCGCCGCATGTGCGATTATATCGGTTTCCCGGTGCGCAACCTTAAACGCATCAAATTTGGTACGTTAAGCCTTAAAGGCTTGAGCAGGGGCAAAATACGTGAGCTGGACGATGCAGAAGTGGAAAATTTAAAAAAGGCGGCGCTGATAAATGGCTAAGGTAATTGTCATCGGCGGCGGGGCGGCAGGTTTACTGGCAGGCATTGCCGCTGCACAGAACGGCGCGCAGGCAACGATAATTGAAAAAATGCGCCGTCCCGGCAAAAAAATGCTGATTACCGGTAAGGGACGCTGCAATATTACCAATAACTGCGATTTGCAGGAGATTATCAAAAACATCCCCGGCAACGGGCGCTTTTTAAACAGCGCGCTGCGCCGCTTTACCAATCAGGATATTGTGCAGCTGTTGGAGGACAACGGGCTGCCGACGAAGGTTGAACGCGGCGGCAGGGTGTTCCCGGTCAGCGATAAGGCTGTGGACGTGGTTGACACGCTGGTTAAAATTTTTAAGGATTACGGCGGCAGGCTGCTTTTGGATACCAAAGTAAAAAGCATTGCGGCGGAGTTCGGTAAAATTAAAGGCGTGGTGACGGAGGACGGGCAGCGCTTTGAAGCGGATGCCGTAATACTGGCGGCGGGCGGTTCTTCCTACCCCGGTACGGGCAGCGACGGCAGCGGTGTTAAGCTAGCTAAAGCCGTAGGGCACAGCATTGTGCCGTTAAAACCGTGCCTTGTGCCGCTGGAAAGCGATTCGCCCTATATACCTGATTTGCAGGGCTTAAGCCTGCGCAATATTGAAGGCACTGTGTACGCCGACGGCAAAAAAATCGGCGCGGAATTTGGCGAGATGCTGTTTACGCATTTCGGCGTTTCCGGACCGATAATCCTGTCGCTGAGCAAATGCGTGGCAGAAGCTATCGCCGCGGGCGCGCAGGATATTGAACTGCACATTGATTTAAAGCCCGCGCTTGATAAAGATAAACTGGACGCGCGTTTGCAGCGCGATTTTGTACAGTACAGCCGCAAGCAGATGGCTAACGGCATGAAGGATTTGCTGCCGCAGCGTTTGATTGCGCCGGTGCTGGACGAAGCCTTTATTGATGAAGAAAAATTCGTCAACCAGCTTTCGCGCGCCGAACGCCAGCGTATAGTTGACGTGTTAAAGGCGTTTGTGGTGCCCATTACCGGCACGCGACCTTTGGCAGAGGCGATTGTTACGGCTGGCGGCGTAAGCTTGAAGGAGATTGACCCGAAAACGATGGAATCCAAACTGGTAAAGGGCCTGTTTATTGCGGGCGAGGTTATGGACATCGACGGTTACACAGGCGGCTACAATTTGCAGGCGGCGTTTTCAACAGGCTATGCCGCGGGCACGTTTGCCGCACAAATATAAAAACAGGTGGGGATAAAATGAATGCACAAAAACCGGTAATTGCCATCGACGGGCCGGCTGGCGCGGGTAAAAGCACCATCGCCAAGCTGGTGGCAGGCAAACTTGGTTATATTTATATCGATACAGGCGCAATGTACCGCTCTGTGGCATGGAAGTTTCTGCAAAGCGGCGAAGCATTCAGCCCGGAGCTTGCTGAAAAACTGGCACGCAACATGGTTATTACCTTTAAGCCGGAAGCCAGCGTAAACCGCGTGTTTGTGGACGGCACGGAGGTAACGGACGCTATCCGCTCGCCGGAAGTAACGGCTATTGTTTCCAAGGTATCCGCCGTGGGCGGCGTGCGCGAGGAAATGGTGAACCAGCAGCGCCGTATGGGCGATGCAGGCGGCGTGGTAATGGACGGGCGCGATATCGGTACGGTGGTGTTCCCCCATGCGCAGGTTAAGATTTTTTTGACGGCCAGCGTAAAAGAACGCGCCATGCGCCGCTACAAAGAGATGCTTGCCAAAGGCGAACAGGTTGATTTGGCGGAGCTGGAACAGCAGATTGCCGAGCGTGACCGCCAGGACAGCGAGCGCGAAATTTCCCCGCTGAAAAAAGCGGACGACGCTGAATTTTTAGATACCTCTGACATGACGATTGACGAAGTGGCAGAGCATATTTTGCAAAAAGTACAGGAGAAATAAAATGCTGTATTCTTTTTTAGATGTGGTGCTGGGTATTTTGTTCCGCATTTTTCTGCGGCTTGAAGTACACGGCGCGGAAAATATCCCCAAAACAGGGCCGCTGGTTATTGCCAGCAACCATTTAAGCCTGCTGGACCCGCCTGTTATCGGTGTGGCGGCGCCCCGCAAGGTGCATTTTATGGCCAAGCAGGAACTGTTTGTGCCGGTGCTGGGGTATATTTACAAAACTCTGGGCGCGTTCCCCGTTAAGCGCGGCGGCGCGGACAGGGCGGCCATTAAACACGGAATTGAAATTCTGCAAAGCGGTGAGGTGCTGGCGATATTCCCGGAAGGGACGCGCAGCAAAACCGGCCAGCTTGGCAAGCTTGAACCGGGCGCTTTGATGATGGCGGGCAAAAGCAATGCCGTTATTGTGCCGACCGCGGTAAGCGGCACGGACATTAAACGCTGCGGCAGGCTGTGGCCCAAGGTTACGGTGCGTTTCGGCACGCCGGTGCCTTTCCCGCCGGTTGGTTTAAGCAAAGAGGTTTTGCAGGATTTGACAGATAAATTGACAGCAGACATTAAAGCTCTGCAGGGAGTGAAGTAAATGCAGGTGTTTATAGCCGAACCGTGCGGTTTTTGCTACGGCGTCAAGCGTGCGGTGGAAATGGCGCGCGGCGAGTGCGGCAAAGAAGGCAACCCGGCGACGCTGGGGCCTTTAATCCATAACCCGCAGCTGATTGACGAGCTTGCGCAGAAGGGCGTGGGCTGCAAGGACAGCCTTGATGATTTTGCAAATGGCGATACGGTTATTTTCCGTTCGCACGGTGTCGGACCCGAAATTTATGAAAAAGCGGAAGCAGAGGGCCTGAAAATTTGCGACGCGACCTGCCCGCATGTGCGCGCGGCGCAGTTAAAAGCCAAAAAATTAGCCGATGAAGGGTACTTTGTGATAATTATCGGAGAAAAAAATCATCCTGAAGTAAAAAGTATCTCGGCATGGGCAGGAAAACATGCTATAATAGTAGAATATAATAAAGATATTGCCGGTATACCCGTTGCAGATAAATATGGCGTAACAATCCAGACGACTTTCGAGCTGGCCAGATTTGAAGAATTGCTGGCCGCGATTAAGGAAGCGCGCCCCGGAGAGTACAAAGTAGAAAAAACCATCTGCAATGCGACCAGCGAACGCCAGAATGCAGCGGCTGAGCTTGCCGCAAAGGTTGACGCTTTTATCGTTATCGGCGGTAAAAACAGCGCTAATACAAGGCACTTATATGATATTGTTGCCCGGCGCTGTAAAATCGCATACCACATTGAAACAGCTGCGGAATTAAAACCGGAAATGTTCAGTGGTTGCACCAAAATCGGAATTACGGCCGGTGCTTCGACGCCGGACCGATTAATCAAGGAGGCTTTATTTGTAATGGAAAACATGGAAAACATGGACTTTGGAAGCATGCTGGAGGAGAGCTGGGAAAACAATGACATTTACCCCGGCAAAATCGTGAAGGCAACTGTAATTCAAAAGGACAAGGATGAAGTTTATGTAGACTTTGGCTATATGAAAGAGGGCGCAATCGCTTACAGCGAATGGGCTGCAGGCGACCCTGAAGAAGTTGCAAAAACCATCAATGTTGGCGACGAAGTGGAAGCTAAGGTTATCCCCGGCACTTCCAAAGATGATTTCGTTCGTCTGTCCAAAATCCGCGCTGAGCAGGATGCTGCGTGGAAAAACGTTCCCGAACTGGCTGAAGGCGAAAAACGCCCGGCTACCGTTAAAGTTCTGCGCGTAATCAAAAACCGCCAGAAAAACATCGTTGGCCTTGCCGTTGCAGTTGAAGGCGTTGAAGGCTTTATGCCCGCATCCCACGTTGAACTGCGCCGCGTAGAGGACTTCACCCCGTATATCGGCCAGGAGCTGGAAGCTGAAATTATTGAAGTTGACACTGCTAAAAAACGCCTTGTAGTAAGCCGCCGCGATTTGCTGCGCGCTGAACGCGAAGCTAAAGCACAGGCATGGCGCGAAGCTAAGGCTGCACGCATTGCCGCTGCCAAAGAAGCACGCGAAGCTGCCGAAGAAGAAGCATACAACAGCGTTGAAGAAGGTCAGGTTGTACCGGGCAAAGTTCTGCGCATTGCTGATTTCGGCCTGTTTGTAGAAGTAGGCAAAGGCCTCGTAGGCCTTGTTCACAACACCGAACTTTCCTGGGACCGCAGCGTTAAAGCGAAAGACTTTGAACCCGAAACCGAAGTTACCGTTCTGGTTAAAAAGATTGACCGCGAAGCAAAACGTGTTGCACTCAGCATTAAAGCAACCCAGGAAGATCCGTGGGTAACCGAAGCCAACGCTCTGCCGGAAGGCGCTATCGTTAAAGGCATCGTAACCCGCTTCCTGCCCTTCGGCGCAATCGTTAAAGTAACCGACAGGGTAGAAGGCCTTGTTCACGTTTCCGAAATTGCCGACACCCGCGTTGAAAAACCGGAAGACGTTTTGGAAGCAGGCCAGGAAGTTGTTGTTAAAGTTATCAAAAAAGACATGGAACACAAAAAAATCGGCCTGAGCATTGCCAAAGCTGCCAAAGAAAAAGAAAAAGCCGAATACAGCGCTTATCTTAACAGCAATCCGGAACTGACTCAGGACCTTTCCGAACAGCTTGACACTTTGAAATAATTTTACGGTGGTATTGAATGTCGCGCGAACAGAGGAAACTTGACCATATCAAATACGCGTTAAAGCTTGGCGATGGCCCGCAGACGAGCGGCCTTGAGCATGTGCATTTTGTGCATAACTGCCTGCCCGAGCTTAACCCGCAGGATATCAGCCTTTCCTCACGGTTCGGCGGCATTCTGCTTTTATCGCCCTTTTTAATCAACGCCGTTACCGGTGGGGCAGAGGCCGTTACCGAAATCAACCGCCGTCTGGCGCAGGCCGCAAAAAAAGCAGGCGCGGCGCTGGCAGTAGGTTCGCAGTACGGTGCGGTTAAGCGCAAAACCAATTATTACAGCTATGAGGTTGTGCGCGAGGAATACCCTGACGGCGTAATTTTTGCCAACACCAGCGCGCTGGCGACGCCGGAGGAAGCACTGGAAGCCGTAAAGATGATTGACGCCGACGCACTGCAAATCCATTTAAACCCGGCGCAGGAGCTGATTATGCCCGAAGGCGACCGCGAGTTTAAAGGTTTGTTTGCCAATATGCAGCGTATTCTGGATAAGTGCTGCGTACCCGTTATTGTTAAGGAAACGGGCTGCGGCATGGCGGCGCGGCAGGTTAAGCAGCTTTTAAAGGCTGGCTTTACCTGTTTTGACGTTGGTGGTGCGGGCGGTACAAACTTTCCGGCTATTGAAGCGGCACGCTACGGCGGTACTACGCTTTTAAACGGCTGGGGGCTTAATACGGCGCAGACTTTGCTGGAAACCGGCAGCGTATGCGGCAGCGAAGGCTTTATTGCAGCAACCGGCGGTGTGCGCACGGGGCTTGACGCAGCAAAATGCCTGGCGCTGGGCGCCGATGTCATCGGCATGGCTGGCAATGTGCTGGCAGCAGCCGTTAACGACGGCGCAGACGCGGCGGCAGAGCTGATAACGCAGGCAGAAGACGAGCTGCGGCTGTTAATGCTTTTAACG
>CASEGD010000012.1 GCA_949287345.1 uncultured Phascolarctobacterium sp.
AAAGGCGTGCGCGCAGCCGTTTGCGGCGATGTGTACAGCGCCAAAATGAGCCGCGAACACAACAACGCCAACATTCTGGCACTGGGCGAGCGCGTAACGGGCGTCGGCCTTGCCGAGATGATTGTTGACGCATGGCTGGCAGCGGAATTTGCCGGCGGACGCCATGCACGCCGCGTCGATAAGATTATGGCGCTGGAGGCGGAATAATGAAGAAGGAAGAACTTGCTGCCGAAGCACAGCGCGCCGTGGAGGAGCTGATTGAAGTCAGCGAAATTAAACACGGCAGAGTGCTGGTTGTAGGCTGCAGCACCAGTGAAATCGTGGGCGGCAAAATCGGCACCTGCGGTTCGGAAGAAGCTGCTGCTGCGGTTTTTGGCAGTATTTATAAAGCGGCTAAAGCGCATGGCTTATACCTTGCGTTTCAGTGCTGCGAACATTTAAACTGCGCTTTGGTAACGGAGCGCGAAGCGATGGAAAAATTCGGCTGGGAAGAAGTTACCGTAAGGCCGATGCCCCATGCGGGCGGCTCTATGGCAACGGCGGCTTACGATAATTTTGCCGAACCTGTTGTGGTGGAAGCCATTAAGGCCGACGCCGGTATCGACATCGGGCAGACCTTAATCGGCATGCACTTAAAACGCGTTGCCGTGCCGGTGCGCCTGGCGCAGAAAACCATCGGCGCTGCCAGCGTAACAGCGGCAAGGACACGTCCGCCCCTTATCGGCGGCGAGCGCGCGCATTACCCCGAAAAACGCTGAGCATTACAATTAAAATACATGGAGGGACTACAATGAATTTAGAAAAACTTGCAGTATGCGACCCCGAAATTGCTGCGGCAATGGGCGAGGAGCTGGGACGCCAGCGCAACAAAATTGAGCTGATTGCTTCCGAAAACTTCGTCAGCCCCGCGGTTATGGAAGCCATGGGCAGCGTGCTGACCAACAAATATGCGGAAGGCTACCCCGGACACCGTTATTACGGCGGCTGCGAATACGTTGACAAGGTAGAAACCCTTGCCATCGAGCGCGCCAAAAAGCTGTTCGGCGCAGACCACGCCAACGTACAGCCCCATAGCGGCGCCAATGCCAACACCGCTGTTTACTTTGCCTTTTTGCAGCCGGGCGACACCATTATGGGCATGAACCTGTCGCAGGGCGGGCATCTTTCCCACGGTTCACCGGTAAACATCTCCGGCAAATATTATAAAGTAGTCCCTTACGGCGTTACGCACGAAACGGAACGCATTGATTACGACGAGTTTGAACGCATCGCCAAAGAAGCGCAGCCCAAGCTGATTGTAGCGGGCGCAAGCGCTTACCCGCGCGTTATTGATTTTGAACGCATGGCAAATATTGCTCACAGCGTCGGCGCGATTTTTATGGTTGACATGGCACACATTGCAGGGCTTGTTGCAGTAGGTTTGCATCCCAGCCCGGTGCCCTATGCCGATATTGTTACCACCACCACGCACAAAACTCTGCGCGGTCCCCGCGGCGGCTTAATCCTCTGCAAGGAGCAGTACGCAAAACAAATCGACAAGGCAATTTTCCCCGGCGTGCAGGGCGGCCCGCTGATGCACGTTATCGCGGCGAAAGCCGTTGCTTTTGGCGAAGCGCTGAAACCGGAATTTAAAGACTACGCCAAACAGATTATTGCCAACTGCAAAGCGCTGGCTGAAGGCTTGACGGCGGAAGGCTTCCGCCTTGTATCAGGCGGCACTGATAACCATTTGATTTTAGTTGACGTGCGCGGGCAGAAGATGACCGGCAAAACCGCCGAACACCTGCTGGACGAAGTTGGCGTAACCTGCAATAAAAACACCATTCCGTTTGACCCCGAAAGCCCGTTTGTTACCAGCGGCATCCGCCTTGGCACTGCTGCCGTAACCACCCGCGGCTTTAAGGAAGACGACATGAAAGAAGTTGCCACCATTATCGGCCTTGTGCTGAACAATGCGGACGACGAAGCAAAACATGCGGAAGCAGCAAAACGCGTTGCCGCTTTGTGTGCAAAATACCCCATGTATCCTGAGCTGTAACAGATTTCCTGAATATAAAAAGGAGGAGATTTTCATGCAGATAACCGTTGTTGAACACCCTTTAATCAAACACAAACTTTCCAAAATGCGCGACGTGCAGACTACTTCGCGCGACTTCCGCGAATGGCTGGACGAAATTGCCATGCTGATGACCTACGAAGTAACCCGCGACCTTGCAGTTGATGAAATGCCGGTAATGACCCCGATTTGCGAAACCACCGGCTACAAGCTGCACAACAACATCGTCGTTGTGCCCATCCTGCGCGCAGGCCTTGGCCTTTTAAGCGGCGTTCTGCGCATGATTCCTAACGCGCATGTAGGCCATATCGGTTTGTACCGCGATGAGGAAACTTTGGAACCGCATGAATATTACTGCAAAATTCCGCCCGATAAAGACCCGATTACCATTGTTGTTGACCCGATGCTGGCAACCGGCGGCAGCGCCGAAGCAGCCATTACCATGCTGAAAGCGCGCGGGCTGAAAAATATCCGCTTTATGTGCCTTGTAGCAGCGCCGGAAGGCGTTGAGGTGCTGAACAAAGTACATCCCGACGTTAAAATTTACACGGCAGCGCTGGATGAAAAGCTGAACGAGCACGGCTATATCGTACCGGGCCTCGGCGACGCCGGCGACCGTATTTTCGGCACGAAATGACAACGCAGCAAAGGCCCGACTGGGACCATTACTTTATGGAAATTGCCCGCGTGGTAAGCAAGCGCAGCACATGCCTGCGCCGCAGCGTCGGCGCGGTAATTGTTAAAAACAGGCAGATTGTGGCGACCGGCTACAACGGTACGCCTTCCGGCCTGGAACACTGCGCCGTTACCGGCTGCCTGCGCGAGCAGCTTAATGTGCCCTCCGGCAAAATGCACGAGCTGTGCCGCGGCATCCACGCCGAGCAGAATGCGGTAATACAGGCTGCCTACCACGGCGTTTCCGTCAACGGCGGCACGGTTTACTGCACGCACCAGCCTTGCGTGGTATGCACTAAAATACTCATCAACGCTGGTATTAAACGCATCGTTTACGCCAATCCCTACCCGGATAAGCTGGCGCAGGATATGCTGCAGGCATCCGGCATGGAACTTGTAATTTTAGACGACGAAAAAGATAAATAAAAAGAACTGCGATACAGAATTTGCTGTATCGCAGTTCTTTTTTTGCTATTGCCAAAATGTTGCAAGACTGTTAAAATATTATCTGCACGAAGATTGGTGATTCGGTTTTCCACTCCGCACGAGTGGGGGTGATACTATGACGGTGTACGAATCGTTATCGCTTATGATAACCTTTGCTACCTTAGTAGTACTCATTCTTTCATTCCGTAAATAACGGCATGAAAAAAACCGTATAACACGGTTACACGGTTTCCTTCAAACTATAAATTTGATAAGGGAAAACCGATGCGGCTAAACATCAATCTTCGTGCTTTTATTATACCTGCTTTGGCAAAAATTTTCAAGCCGGTTTAAGTTAAAGCCGCAAGCTTTGCCTTAACGCGAATAGCAATGTGTTACTTTGTAACATTTCTGCAAAAAAATTTCAAAAAAGTTTTTCAAACCGCGTTTTTTTTGATATACTATTTACAATAATGTGATTGTATTGAGACCGCATAAAAACTGAATTTGAATACCGGCTTTTTTAGCCTCGAGGTGAAAGATTGCAAGTGTATATTTTAGCGTTTATCATAGCTCTTTTAGCAAGCTGGGTGTTGACACCCTATGTCAAAAAACTGGCATTTCGCATCGGCGCTCTTGACAAACCGGACGGACGCAAGGTCCATCACGGCATTATGCCGCGTTTGGGGGGCCTTGCTATTTATTTGGCCTTTGTAATTGCCGTGTTTGCCACCATGCACATTACGCGCGATATTATGGCGCTGCTTTTAGGCGGCACGCTCATCGTCATCGTCGGCATTTTGGACGACAAATACCAGCTGCCCGCCAAAGTAAAACTGCTGGGGCAGATTGCGGCGGCCTTTGTGCTGGTGCTGTTTGATATTAAAATTGAATGGCTGAACAATCCGTGGGGCGGCTATTTTTACCTTGAATACCTTTCAATACCGCTGACGGTATTCTGGATTGTAAGTTTTACCAACGTCGTAAACTTAATTGACGGCCTTGACGGGCTGGCAGCCGGTGTCGGCGCTATTGCCTCCATTACCGTCATCCTTGTTGCATTGCAGCAGGGCTTTTACCCCGTTGCCGTTATTACGGCGGCGCTGGCGGGCGGCATTATCGGCTTTATCCGCTACAACTTTAACCCGGCCAGCATTTTTATGGGCGATACCGGCAGCATGTTCATTGGCTACATGCTGGCTGCCATTTCCATCTTCGGTGCGGTAAAAAGCGCGGCCACCATTGCGCTGATTGTGCCTGCCGTTGCGCTCGGCCTGCCGATTATGGACACGGCATTTGCCATTGTACGCCGCTATACCAACGGGCGTCCGATATTCCAGCCGGATAAGGGGCATCTGCACCATCGCCTGCTGGCGATGGGCCTCAGCCAGAAACAGGCCGTGCTTTTAATGTACGTTATCAGCGCGGTGCTGGGCATTGCGGCCATCCTTTTAACCGAAGTTGACGGCTACCTTGCCGCCGGCATCATTGCATGTATTATTTCCGGCGTCGCAGTCGGCGCTAAAAAGATAGGCATTTTAAACGACAGATAGGAGTGGGATTGATGGCGAAACTGAAGGTAATGACGGTTTTCGGCACGCGCCCGGAAGCCATAAAAATGTGCCCGCTGGTTCTGGAGATGCGCAAGCACCCCGACGAAATTGAGCCGCTGGTGGCTGTAACAGCACAGCACCGCGAAATGCTGGACCAGGTACTGCACCTTTTTGGCATTACTCCCGACTATGATTTGAATATTATGAGCGCCGGGCAGACGTTGTACGACGTTACGGAAAAAGCCCTGCGTGGTTTGCAGAAGGTTCTGGAAGAAGCAAAGCCCGATTTAGTTTTGGTGCACGGCGACACTACCACGACCTTTGCCGGCGCACTGGCAGCGTTTTACGCGCAAATTCCCGTCGGCCATGTGGAAGCAGGGCTGCGCACGGGCAACAAATATTCTCCCTTCCCGGAGGAGATGAACCGCAAATTAACCGGCGCTTTGGCGGATTACCACTTTGCGCCGACCGCGACCAGCAAAGCCAACCTGCTGCGCGAGAACGTGCCCGAAGCAAAAATTACCGTTACCGGCAACACCGTTATCGACGCTTTAAAAACCACGGTTAAGCCGGATTACCGTTTTGACGACGACAACCTGCACGAAGTTCTGGACAGCGGCAAACGCCTGATTTTAATGACGACACACCGCCGCGAAAACCTCGGCGAACCGATGCGCCACGTTTACAAAGCGCTGTGCGAAGTGCTGCGTACCCACGACGATGTGGAAGCCATCTTCCCGGTACACAAAAACCCAAAAGTGCGCCAGATTGTCAGCGAAGAACTTGGCCACCTGCCGCAGGTGCATTTGATAGAGCCGTTGGACTACCAGCCGTTTGCCAACTTAATGGCGCGCGTCGATGTAGTCCTTACCGACAGCGGCGGCATACAGGAAGAAGCCCCGGCGCTGGGCAAACCCGTGCTGGTGCTGCGCGATACCACAGAGCGCCCCGAAGCCGTAACCGCAGGCACGGTTAAACTCATCGGCACCGCGTATGAAGACGTTTTGCGCGAAACCAACCTGCTTTTGGATAACCCCGAACACTACCGCGCCATGGCGGAAGCCGTTAACCCTTACGGCGACGGCGAGGCCTGCGCAAGGATTGTAAGCAGGATTTTGCGGGAATTTGGTTTTGAAGTGAAAGATTTACCCGAATTTACTGCAATTTGATGTAGACAGAATTTGTGAAATATTTTAAAATAATATTATAGAAGGTATGAAGATTTATGATTTTTTTATGACGTGAAATGTGGTGAGCGCCATGTTGGACGAAAATCTGGAAAAAGTTAAGCTTGCCGACAGAAAAAGGCAGGAAATTGCCCGGCGCATCAAGGCACGCCTTGAAAGGCAGCGCCGCCAGGAGCTTGAACGCATCCGCATGATGAATGCGTTTGCGATTGTTTCCTCGCTTGGCATGATGACGGTTATCGACTTTTTGCTGGCCTACTGGGGCGGCGATTATCTCGATGCTTATTTCCGGACGGAAGACCATTTCTGGCGTAAAATCTGCCTTGGCCTTGCGGGGCTCACGTTTTTCCTGGCAATTTTTAAGTTAATTTATTTCAAACCCGAGGATACCAAGCCTCAGGAAGAAGAAAATGAAGAAAACGCTGAAAATGCCGTAATCGATAATTCAACAAAGGACAGCAAATAAAATATATTATGGGAAACTTTGATTTAACGCCGCTGGTTAAAAGCGGCGGGTATAAAGTTATTTACCGTCTGTTTGTCTGGTCCGTGCCTTTGGTACTGCTTTTATTTACGTTTGGAAACCATGATTTTGCCGTTTCTTTTTTCAGAGGCGTGGTAATCGGCTTGCTTGACACAGTCGTTATGTTCCACGGAATGAAGCAGGCACTGCCTTACGTCGATACTCCCCGAAAGGGAGTTAAAGTAATGCGCAGGTACAGATATTACCGTTTGGGCATTGCAGGCAGCATTTTTGTGTTGATGTTAAGGATGAAATACCCGGTTTTCGGTGCAAGCCTGGGATTTCTTCTGATACATATATTTTTAATCATCAATTTATTATTTTTCGCGTACCGTCTTAACAACAAGAAGGAAGCGTGAGGAAAGGAGTGAAAAGGATGGGAAATGAAGCAGCTGCTATGGCACAGGGAGCTGAACAGTCGGGTGAAATTATACATTACGCTGCAACAGAAATAGCACCTGGTATTGTAATCAATATGCAGACTATGTATATGACCTGGATTGCGATGGCTATCGTCTTTGTACTGTTTTTTATAGTTTCGCGCAATCCGAAGATGGTTCCGAGCGGCCTGCAAAATGTGATGGAAATGGTTATCGATTTCCTTGATGGCATGATGAACCAGAATCTTGGCGAAAAAGGCCGTAAATATATGGCTTCTTTCATTATTACCTTGTTCATGTTCATCTTAATAAGCAACGAAATCGGCATGCTTCCTCAGATTGGTGTTCATTGGACGTCACCGACCAACGACATCAATACATGTTTTGCACTTTCGCTGTTAATCGCCCTTAGTGCTTACATTGTAGGCGTTGCAAGACAGGGTCTCAAACATTTTAAACATTTTGTGCAACCTGCCCCCGGCTTTATCGTGTTGCACTTGCTGGACGCGGTTACCAAACCGTTGACTATGGCACTTCGTCTTTTCGGTAACATTCTGGCAGGCGAAATTTTGCTGATAGTTCTTTACCAGCTGTCTCCGTGGATTATTCCGGAGTTCTGGGTAATGTTCAGCTTGTTCATTGGCTTTGTCCAGGCCTTTATCTTTACGATTCTGGCATTGGGCAGCTATGCTCTGGCGTTCTCCGAACATTAATTTAGTGTTTGGTGAGAGATTAAAAAATATTTAATTTTGAAAGGATGAATTAAATGTCTGAAACTGCAATTATTACGGCTGCATCTTTGATTGGTGCAGGTCTTGTTTGCCTTGGTGCTGCTACCGGTGCTGGTGTTGGTAACGGTAATATGTGCGGAAAATCTATCGAATCTATGGCTCGTCAGCCGGAAGAATCTGGTAAAATCTTTACCAACATGCTGGTTTGCGTAGGCCTTATCGAATCCATGCCTATCCTTTGCTACGTTATAGCAATCGTTCTTGTATTTGCTAACCCTTTCATTTAATAGCTTGATTTGTGATGTTAAAACAACAGTAAAAGGGAGGGTCATAATTGATTGACTTCAACGCAACGTTAATTGCGCAGGTACTGAACTTTTTGTTCTTGGTGTTCATTCTCGCAAAATTTGCGTACAAACCCGTCATTAACATGATGGAAGACCGCAAGAACAAAATCGCAAGCGACCTGGAAAACGCTGAAATGGCGAAAGCCGAAGCTGAAAAATTAAAAGCTGAATATGCTGCTCAGCTGGCTGCTGTACGTCAGGAAGCTCAGAGCATCATTGAAAATGCACGCAAAACCGCTCAGTCCGTTCACGACAAGATTATTGCCGAAACCAAAGAAGAACAGGAACAAATTGTTGCTTCCGCGAAAGACGCAATTTTGCTTGAAAAACAGCAGGCTTTGGGCGAAGTTCGTGCTCAGGTTATCAAACTTAGTTTGGTTGCTGCCGGTAAAATCCTGGAACAGAAATTAAATTCTGCAGAAGATGAAAAATTGGCAGGTTCCGTTGTTGATAAAATAATGAAATAAATATTGATTTGTGTTCCGAATACGCCGGATGCATCCTTTATGGGCATGAACCGGCAGATTGAGGTGATTGGTACAATATGAAGAATGAAGAAAATATTGCTTTGATAGAGCAAGAATTGTCCGATTTCAAGATTGACCGCAGTTCTATCAAAGATTTGCTGGAAGTAAAAGTTACTACTGCTAAAAAACTTACTTCCGACGAGTATCAATCCATTTCTGCAATTCTTACCGAGAGACTTGGCAGCGACATTTACATGAACAAAATCGTGGATCCTGCTATCCTCGGTGGTATTATAGTACAAGTTGGCGATAAGGTATTCGACGCTTCCGCTCTCCGCAAACTGAAGAAAATGGAAGTTGTTATGGATGGCATTGACATCCACGAATACTCCTTACAGGACACCGCTAAAATCTCTGATGCCATGGGCGCTAAGCTCGAGAATTACAGTGTGGATGTAAACTTGGAAGAAGTCGGCATTGTAGAAAAAATCGGTGACGGCATTGCTACCGTTATCGGTATGAAAAACGCTATGGCAGGCGAAATGGTTGAGCTGCCGAACAATGTAACCGGTATGGTACTCAACCTTGACCGTGAAGATGTCGGTATCGTACTTCTCGGCGGCGAAACCCGTGTTAAAGAGGGCGACATCGTACGCAGAACCGGCCGCATCATGGAAGTTGGCGTGGGCGAAGGACTTCTCGGCCGCGTTGTAAGCGCCCTGGGCGAGCCTATCGACGGTAAAGGCGCTATTAACTACGCCGAAAAACGCCCGATTGAATCCCCGGCTCACGGCATTGCAGACCGTGAATCCGTAGATACCCCGCTGCAGACCGGTATTAAATGTATCGACGCTCTCGTTCCTATCGGACGTGGCCAGCGCGAACTTATTATCGGCGACCGCGGCACCGGCAAAACTGCCGTTGCAATTGATACCATTCTTAACCAGAAAGGCCAGAACGTAATCTGCATTTACGTTGCTATCGGCCAGAAGGCTTCCAACATTGCCCGTATCGTTCGTACCCTCGAACAGCACGGCGCAATGGAATATTCCATCGTTGTTGCAGCTACCGCGGCTGATTCCGCTCCGCTGCAGTACATCGCTCCGTATGCCGGTGTAACCATGGCAGAATACTTCATGGATCAGGGCAAAGACGTTCTGTGCGTATACGACGACCTTTCTAAACACGCCGTTGCATACCGCGCAATGTCCCTGCTGCTCCGCCGTCCTCCTGGACGTGAAGCATACCCCGGCGACGTATTCTACTTACATTCCCGTCTGTTGGAACGCGCTGCTAAACTGAATAAAGAGCTTGGTAACGGCTCCATTACTGCACTGCCGGTTATCGAAACTCTGGCAGGCGATGTAGGCGGCTTTATTCCGACCAACGTAATTTCCATTACCGACGGCCAGATTTTCCTGGAATCCGAATTGTTCTACGCTGGTATCCGTCCGGCTATTAACTCCGGTTTGTCTGTATCCCGTGTAGGCGGCGCTGCACAGATTAAAGCAATGAAATCCGTTGCAGGCACCCTGCGCCTTGACCTTGCACAATACCGTGAACTTGCTGCGTTTGCCCAGTTCGCATCTGACCTTGATAAAGCTACCAAGGCTCAGCTCGACCGCGGCCAGCGCCTGATGGAAATCATGAAGCAGGGCCAGTATCAGCCGCTGCCGGTAGAAAAAGAAGTTATGTCTATCTATGTAGGCACCAAAGGTTATCTTGATAATGTTGACGTTAAAAAGATTACCAGATTCGAGAAAGAATTCCTTGAATTCATGGACGCAGCTCATCCGGCTGTTGGCGAATCCATCCGTGCCGAAAAGAAAATTACCGACGAAGCAGAAGCTGAACTGAAGAAAGCCATAGAACAGTTTAAGGAAACTTTTCTTGCCAGTGAAGGCAGGTGATTGACTGATGGCTACTGCACGTGAGATTCATCGCCACATGAAAAGTGTCAAGAACATTGGTCAAATCACAAAGGCGATGAAAATGGTTGCTGCGGCACGTCTGCGCAAAGCGCAGGAAAGAGCTGCCGCCAGCCGTCCGTATGCTATAAAAATTAAAGAGGTTTTAAGTAATATCGTCGGCGATAAAGGAACTTTGTCCGGCCTGAACCCGAGAAAACATCCTTTGCTCCAGAAACGTCCGGTTAAAAAGGTTGGTTTTCTGGTAATGTGCTCCGATAAAGGCCTTGCAGGCGCTTACGGCAGCAATGTTTTAAAACATGCTATGAGTGAAATCATGAAGGTTGACGGCGAAGTGGTAGTTATTACCTGCGGCCGCCGCGCAAGAGATTTCTTCAGACACCGTGGATTTAACGTTCTTAAATCACATTTCGGTTTCTCCGATAAGCCCACCTACAATAATGCTGTTGAAGTTGCATATGACGCAGCACAGCGTTTTGCCGATGAGCAGTTTGATGAACTGCGCATTGTATATACTTTGTTTAAATCGGCTTTGGCACAAATGCCTACCGCAGAAGTTATTCTTCCGCTGGAAGCTCCGAAAGAAGAAGTTTCCAAAGCAGGCGAAGCTCAGGTTAAAGCAAATACCCAGTATCTGTTCATGCCTGAAGCCGAAGAAATCCTTGCCGATTTGGCACCTCGTTATCTGGAAACTGTTGTTTATGCCGCACTCGTACAATCCGCAGCCAGTGAGCTCGGTGCCCGTATGACTGCAATGAGTTCCGCAACCGATAACGCAGCTAAGCTGGTTAAGAGCCTTGAGCTTAACTACAACAAAGCCCGTCAGGCACAAATTACCCGCGAGCTGACCGAAATCTGCGGCGGCGCAGAGGCATTAAAACAGAACTGAGAATAATTTATAAGTAATTTAGGAGGCTAAAACCTTGAATACTGGTAGAATAGTACAAGTTGTTGGCCCTGTTGTTGACATTGAGTTCAGCCCGAAAACAATGCCGGCGATCCTGAACGCTATTAAAATTGATGGCACTACCGATGACGGTAAAGTAAATATTCACCTTACCTGTGAAGTTATGCAGCATATCGGTTACAACATCGTTCGCTGTGTAGCAATGAGCTCTACCGACGGTCTGGTTCGCGGCATGAAAGCCGTTGATACCGGCGCTCCTATCAGCGTTCCGGTTGGCCCCGGCGTTTTGGGTCGTATCTTCAACGTCCTCGGTGAAACCGTTGACCACGACGACACCAAAGTAGAAGCAGCTGACTACTGGCCGATCCATCGTCCTGCTCCGACTTTTGACCAACAGGCTACAAGCACTAAAATTTTAGAAACAGGCATCAAAGTTGTCGACCTGATCGCTCCGTACGCTATGGGCGGTAAAATCGGTCTGTTCGGCGGTGCAGGCGTAGGTAAAACCGTTATTATTATGGAACTTATCCATAATATCGCAACTGCACACGGCGGCTATTCCGTATTTGCCGGCGT
Source organism: uncultured Phascolarctobacterium sp. (assembly GCA_949287345.1). Taxonomy (GTDB): domain Bacteria; phylum Bacillota; class Negativicutes; order Acidaminococcales; family Acidaminococcaceae; genus Fusicatenibacter_A. The sequence goes on from CASEGD010000012.1 coordinate 11,757, forward strand.
AGGCGAACGTACCCGTGAAGGTAATGACCTCTGGTGCGAAATGAAGGAATCCGGCGTTATCGACAAAACGGCTCTGGTATACGGCCAGATGAACGAGCCTCCGGGAGCGCGTATGCGCGTAGGCCTTACCGGCCTTACCATGGCTGAATACTTCCGTGATGTCGGCGGCCAGGACGTACTTCTGTTCATCGATAACATTTTCCGTTTCATTCAGGCAGGTTCCGAAGTTTCCGCATTGCTCGGCCGTATGCCTTCCGCAGTAGGTTATCAGCCTACCCTGGCAAACGACATCGGTGCTTTGCAGGAACGTATTACCTCCACCAAAACCGGTTCCATCACCTCCGTACAGGCTGTATACGTACCTGCGGACGACTTGACTGACCCTGCACCGGCAGGCACCTTTGCCCATCTGGATGCAACCACGGTATTGTCCCGTTCTATCGCAGAGCTTGGTATTTATCCGGCAGTAGACCCGCTGGATTCCACCAGCCGTATTCTTGACCCGCTTGTAATCGGTGAAGAACATTACAACGTAGCCCGCGGCGTACAGGCAATTCTGCAACGCTATAAAGAATTGCAGGATATTATCGCAATCCTCGGTATGGAAGAACTGAGCGAAGAAGATAAACTGACTGTTGCCCGTGCACGTAAAATCCAGAGATTCCTTTCCCAGGCCTTCTTCGTAGCAGAGCAGTTTACCGGTACTCCGGGACAATATGTTCCTTTGCAGGAAACCATCAGAGGCTTTAAAGAAATCCTCGAAGGTAAACATGACGATCTGCCCGAAGGCGCGTTCTACATGGTAGGTACTATCGACGACGCTATTAAGAAAGCTGAAAGCATGAAGGTGGATTGATTGCATGGCTAATTTAATGCAATTGGAAATTGTAACCCCTGATAAATACTTCATTAAAAGAGATGACGTTGTATATGCAGGCTTTGAAGCTTTAGACGGCGGTTTTGGCGTTTTCGCCAACCATATGCCTGCCATTGCAGCGCTTAAAGATGCCCCGTTTAAATACAGGGATTCCAATAATGAAGAACATTTCATTTATTTATCCGGCGGGTTTGCTGAAATAGTAAAAAATAAAATTACTATTCTCAGTATTTTAGCCGAAGCAGCCGAAGATATCGACCTTGAACGTGCGCACGCAGCTTTGGAAAGAGCTGAAAGCCGCATGAGCTCTCGGCAGAATCAGAACCGTGGAACTTTCCATGGCTGCCAAAATGAGATAAGCTTAATTTTAAAACGCACCTCTTATTAACCGGGGTGCGTTTTTTATTTGCTTTTTAACGTAAATGGATTTAGCATCGCTGCATTGAAATTTGCGAAAGCTGCAAATTTCTGCCCGTACACAAAATGTTTGCTTGTTTTATGCCGCCGGATACGATAAAATATATTTACGGTTTTTAGCCTGATTTTTACATGGAGGGTAAAATGAATAATACAAATCAAGATAAAACACCAAAAAAATCAATGTATTATTATTATATGCTGGCGCTGGCGATTTTGC
>CASEGD010000013.1 GCA_949287345.1 uncultured Phascolarctobacterium sp.
GCCGAAACCCACGGGCCGATTTTACGGCCGCCGAGCATGTAGCTCTGCATATCGCCGGTGTCCTTCATATGGTAAAGCCCTATCGCGAACAGTACAATAAAGTACAGCGCGTAGGCTAATATACTGCCTAAATCCTGTTCCATAAAAACTCCTCCCATGTTTGGTTTTTGTAAATAATATATTAATTATACACTTCTTTATTGCATTAAACAAGCAAATTCGTCGCCGTAAAAATTATATGCGGTTGACTGTACCGTGAGGGTGAGATATAATATTTAAGAAGTTTTGGCAGTTTTTGGACCGTGATAAAATTGTTGAGGAGCTTGCTTCGTTTTTATAGTTGAAGGAAACCTGAAAGTGAAGCAGGCTCCGGCCATTTTTGGAGTGCTTTTATGGAAATGAAGAATGTAAAAATCCACGTTAAAAGTTTTGAAAAAAGCGGCGGAGAACAATCCGCCATCGAAACGGTATCGTTTGGCAGAATGGCTGAAAAAAACGGCAAGTTTTACGTTTTTTACGACGAAACGGACGCCGTTGGCATGAAGGGCACCAAAACTACCATTAAATGGGATTACGACAACGTAGTTATTATCCGCAGCGGCACGGTGGAATCGCGCCAGGAATTTGCACAGGGGCTTGAATGCATCAGCGTTTATAAAACGCCTTACATGACCTTTGGATTAAAGACAAATACCGAATATGTGTATGTTTACTGCCGCAACGGCATCTGGAACATTGAACTGGAATACATGCTGGAGCTGGCGGGACAGGAAAGCAACGAAATGAAAATAAAGATTGTTATCGAGGAGGATGCGCATGGATATTAAAGAAATTTTGGCAGGCGCCATAAAAAAGGCTGCCTTTACCGCTATCGAAAAGGGAACTGTTAAGGAGGGCGAATTGCCTGAGGTGCTTTTGGAAGTACCGCCGCAAAAGGAATTTGGTGATTTTGCCAGCAACTTTGCCATGCAGTCTGCCAGAAGCTTAAAATGCAATCCGAGAATCGTGGCGCAGGCTGTAATCGACAACCTTGACTGCGCTTACGTGGACAGGGCTGAAATTGCAGGCCCGGGCTTCATCAATTTTTATTTAAAAGATAACTGGCTGAGCGATATGTTTGCCAACATTGTCAAAGCCGGTGAAAATTACGGCAACCTGACCGCGCCGACCAAAGAAAAAATCCAGCTGGAATATGTAAGCGCCAACCCGACCGGCCCGCTGCATGTAGGACATGGACGCGGCGCAGCGGTAGGAAGCTCGCTGGCTAACCTGATGAAAGCGGCTGGCTACGATGTAACCCGCGAATACTACATCAACGACGCCGGCAACCAGATTAACAACCTTGCCGCCTCCGTTAACGCGCGTTACCTTGAGGCATACGGCATTGACGTGGAATTTCCGGAAAACGGCTACCACGGACATGATATAATTGAAACGGCAGAACGCATTAAACGCATTTACGGCGATAAATTCCTGCACATGGATGAGTATAAACGCATTGAAGAATTCCGCACCATTGCGCTGAAAGAAAAACTGGCGGCGCTGAAAGAGGATTTGGAAGTGTTTAACGTAACTTACGACGTTTGGTTCAGCGAGCAGACTTTGCACGACGGCAACAAAATTAAGGAAGCCTGCGATTTGCTGACCGAACGCGGTTATATGTACGAAAAAGACGGCGCTTTGTGGCTGAAAGCTACCGAGCACGGCGACGATAAAGACCGCGTGGTTATCCGCGATAACGGCGTGCCGACCTACTTTGCCGCCGATATTGCCTACCACCGCAATAAATTTGAACGCGGCTTTGACCGTGTAATCAACCTGTGGGGCGCCGACCACCACGGCTACATTGCCCGCATGAAGGCGGCTGTGGGCGCGCTGGGCTATAACCCCGACCAGTTGGAAGTTTTGATTTTGCAGATGGTAAGCCTGTACCGCAACGGCGAACTGGTAAAAATGTCCAAGCGTACCGGCCAGAGCGTAACGCTGAACGAGCTGATTGAAGAAGTAGGCACCGACGCTGCAAGGTTCTTCTTTGTAATGCGCAGCATCGACAGCCAGCTTGACTTTGACCTGACGCTGGCAACCGAAAAATCCAATGAAAACCCGGTTTACTATATCCAGTATGCGCATGCGCGTATTTGCAGCATTTTCCGCCAGCTGAAGGAAGCAGGCATTGAAGAAGCGGCCGACGCCGATTATACTTTGCTGACCGACCCGACCGAAACCGAGCTTATCAAAAAGCTGGGCGAATATCCGGAACTGATTGCTTCGGCGGCGAAGGAACGCGCCGTACACCGCGTTGCACATTATGTGCATGAGCTGGCAGGCCTGTTCCATTCCTTCTATAACCAGTGCCGCATCCTTGGCGTTGACCCGGAACTGCAGCAGGCACGCATCAAACTTGTTAAAGCCACGCAGCATGTGCTGCGCCACGCCCTGAATATTTTAGGCGTATCCGCACCGGAAAGAATGTAATGCAGTTTAAATAAAATTATTGAATTGGAGGCAAATTATGACTAAGTATATTTTTGTAACCGGCGGTGTTGTTTCCTCTCTCGGCAAAGGCATTACGGCAGCATCCTTGGGCAGATTGCTGAAAAGCCGCGGTTATAAAGTCACCATCCAAAAGTTTGACCCTTACATTAACGTTGACCCCGGCACGATGAGCCCGTACCAGCACGGCGAAGTTTTTGTCACCGACGACGGTGCTGAAACCGACCTTGACCTTGGCCATTATGAACGCTTCATCGACATCAACCTGTCGAAAAGCTCCAACGTAACTGCCGGTAAAATTTATCTTTCCGTTATCAATAAGGAACGCCGCGGCGATTACCTTGGCCGTACCGTGCAGGTAATTCCGCACATCACCAACGAAATTAAAGAGCGCGTTTACCGCGTTGGCCGCAACGATAACGCTGATTTTGTAATTACGGAGATCGGCGGCACCGTAGGCGATATTGAAAGCCTGCCTTTCCTCGAAGCAATCCGCCAGGTTAAAAAGGAAGTCGGCAAAAACGATGTATTGTATATCCATGTAACGCTTGTTCCGTATATCGCCGCTGCCGGTGAACTGAAAACCAAACCTACCCAGCACAGCGTTAAAGAGCTGCGCAGCATCGGTATTGCGCCGGATATTTTAGTATGCCGCAGCGAAAAGCCCATCAGCAAGGATATGTGCGAAAAAATGGCTATGTTCTGCGACGTTGACCCGGAAGCAGTTATCCAGAACCTGACCGCCGAAAGCATTTACGAAGTACCTATGCTGATGGAAGAACAGGGGCTTGATACCGTTGTCCTGAAAAAACTTGACATGGAAGACAAACCGAAGGATATGGAGCACTGGCATGAAATGGTTGCCCGCATCCTGAAAAAATATGACCGCAAGGTAAAAATTGCCGTTGTCGGCAAATATGTTGAGCTGCACGATGCTTACATCAGCATTGCCGAAGCTTTGAAGCATGCTGCCGTTGCCAACGAAGCAGAGCTGGAAATTAAATGGGTAAATTCCGAAAAAATGGAAGAAGACAACAATGTTGAGGAAATGCTGAAAGACGTTGACGGTATCCTCGTACCGGGCGGCTTCGGCAACCGCGGCATTGAAGGCAAAATCATGGCTGTTAAGTATGCAAGGGAGAACAAAATTCCGTTCTTCGGAATCTGCCTTGGCATGCAGTGTGCCGTTATTGAATATGCACGCCACATGTGCGGCATGGAAGGCGCCAACAGCGCCGAATTTGCACCGGAAACCCAGTACCCGGTTATCGACCTGATGCCGGATCAGGTAGACGTTGAAGAAAAAGGCGGTACCATGCGCCTTGGTTTGTATCCGTGCAAGGTTTACCCCGGCACTCTTACCGAAAAAGCTTACGGTGCAGAGCTGATTTACGAACGTCACCGTCACCGTTATGAATTTAATAACGCTTTCAGAGAACAGATTGTGGAAAAAGGTCTGCGTATCGGCGGCACTTTGCCGAACGGACGCCTTGTTGAGATTGTGGAACTGCCGGAGGATGTTCATCCGTGGTTCCTGGGCGCTCAGTTCCATCCGGAATTTAAATCCCGCCCGACCAATCCGCACCCGCTGTTTAAAGAATTTATTGCCGCTGCTTTGAGGGAACAGAAATAAAGCCGGTAAAATAACCAAAGAGCAGACTGCAAAAGGTCTGCTTTTTGCGTATAAGGAGATGAAAAGATGCTGAAGAAAATTTTTATCAGCGCAGTTTTGCTGATTGCTGTTTTATCTTTTGTTGTTTCGCTGCTGGGCGGTAATAATGGCGGCAAACCGCAGGTTGCTGTGGGCGACAGGGTTGCCGTTATCAACATCAACGGCGCGATTGTGGACGGCGCGGGTGTTGAACAGACTTTGCTGGGTGGCACGCAGACTGCAACCAGCGGCCAGCTGATGAGGGAGATACGCGACGCTGCGGCGGACAGCAGCGTTAAAGCACTGGTATTGCACATCAATTCGCCGGGCGGCAGCGTAACGGCAGCGGAAGAAGTCGGCCGCGAGCTGGAACGCTTTAAAGAAACTACTCAGAAGCCGATTGTAACTTCGATGGGCGACCAGGCAGCATCGGCGGCATACTGGCTTGCTTCTTACAGCGACGTTATCTATGCCAATTCTTCCACGCTGACGGGCAGCATCGGCGTGTATATGCCCTATATGAACGTGGAGGATTTGTATAAAAAAATCGGCGTTTACACCGGCAAAATCAAAAGCGGCCCGCATAAGGATATTTTATCGCCCGACAGGGAAATGACGGCGGAAGAACGCGAAATTTTGCAGGGCATTGTAAACCAGCTTTACGATGAATTTGTTGCCGTTGTTGCCAACGGGCGCAAAATGGACCCGGCTGTTGTGCGCGAACTTGCCGACGGGCGTGTTTACACCGGCAAGCAGGCGCAGGAGCTGGGGCTGGTGGATGAAATAGGCAACTACTACGACGCATTGGAAGCTGCCGGTAAACTGATTAATGTAAACGGCATACCGGAAATTAAAGAGCAGCCTGTTGCCAGACCGTGGCAGCTGTTATTTGAAGCGCGTTTGCAGGAATTTATTTTAGGACAGCTTGAAAATGCTTTGAGCGGCGCTGCGGCGGAAGCGCAGCAGCCCGTGCCCCAGGCTGAGAGGTGATGCCTTATGAGGCGCAAAACTTTTGATGTGCTGTTTTCGACCCGCGACGGTATGGAAATGCTGGTTAAACAGCCGTGCCTGTGGCGCAGCCTGTGGTATTTTACCATGAGCGTCGGCCTGTTCTGCGGCGTTATTACCAACCAGCTGTTCATGGAGCAGCCGTTGACGGTGCGTTTCGGCATTATTGCGGTTATCCTTGTTATCAGCGGCGTGTGCCTTTCCATGTACGGTTTTTTGCTGCACGGTATTTTATACACTATGGGTGCGCTGGCGGGCGACGCGGTCGGTTTAATCTGCCTTTTGGGCTATACAACCCTGCCGTTTTTAATGTTGACGCCAGTGGCGCTGTTGGCAACCAAAATGTCATGGAGCGGCATCTTCCTTTTAGGGGCGGCAATACTTGCCGGGCTGCTGTGGATGCTGTACCTTTTGGTGCGCTCGCTGCAATCGGTCTATTTAATTGATTTTAAGCGCGCGCTGGCGACGGTTTTGTTCAGTTTTCTTCTGATTTACACCGCTTTGGTGCTGCCGTTCCAGTTTTTGTTCAAGCTTTTGATGCTTAAATTTTCCTGATGCGCTCAAAATAGTTTTTCTTGCAGAAAACACATTAACGTGGCATAATTGTTATAGATTATAAAATTTTTAAAGGAGTTGGGGTAGGAATGAACAGAGAATTATCCATGGAGTTCGTCCGTGTAACGGAAGCTGCCGCTATTGCCTGCGGCCGCAGCGTTGGCCGCGGTGATAAAAACGGGGCTGACCAGCTTGCCGTTGACGCGATGAGAAAAATGTTTGATACGGTAAATATCAGCGGTACGGTTGTAATCGGTGAAGGCGAAATGGACGAAGCGCCGATGCTGTACATCGGCGAGCATGTCGGTGCGGGCGGCCCGGAAGTTGATATTGCGGTTGACCCTGTTGAAGGCACTAACCTTGTTGCCAAAGGCCAGCCGGGCGCTATCGCCGTAATTGCTATTGCTCCCAAAGGATGCCTGCTTCACGCTCCCGATATGTATATGGATAAAATTGCCGTTGGCCCGCGTGCCAAAGGCTGCATCGACATCAACGCACCGGTTAGCGAAAACCTGGAGCGCGTTGCCAAAGCCCTTGACAGAAAAGTAAGCGACCTGACTGTCGTACTGTTGGACCGCGAACGCCATTATGATTTGATGGACCAGATCCGCCGCGCAGGCGCACGCATCCATCTCATCACCGACGGCGACGTTAACCCGATTGTCAACGCAGGTATCGAAGGTACCGGTGTGCATATGTACATCGGCAAGGGCGGCGCACCGGAAGGCGTACTGGCAGCCGCAGCAATTAAATGCCTTGGCGGCGATATGCAGGCACGCCTGTGCCCGGAAGACGAAGCACAGGTTAAACGCTGCATCGACATGGGCATTACCGATGTAAACAAAGTGCTGACCATTGACGACATGGTAAAAGGCGATGACTGCATGTTTACTTCCACGGCTATTACCGAATGCCAGCTGCTGCACGGCCTGCGTTATTTTGGCGGCGGCGTGCGTACGCATACCGTTTCCATGCGTTACAAAACCGGCACAGTACGTTTTGTAGACGCCGTACACAGCTTTGACCGCAAAGATTTTGCAGTTAAACTTTAATTTCAGTTAACAGGCAGGGTTTTGGCGTAATGCTGAAACCCTGTTTCGTTTTAATGATTTACGGGATTGGTTATGAAAAATTTATTGCTTGATAATGCAGCCGCCATCAGCGAGGTGCGGCGCACGGCAGAAGCATTAAAAACGGGCGGCGTCAGCCTTAACGGCGTCAGCGGCCCGGTTAAAACGGTTATCATTGCAGCTCTGGACAGGATTTTTTCTGAACAGGGCTCTTTGGCGTTTCTTGTAAGCGGGCGCGATGAAATACGCGAATACCGCCGCAGCCTGAACTGGTTTTACCCCAATTTGCCGATGTATGAACTGTACCCGGCTGATTTGCCGCGTGTGCAGGCGGATGCCAAAAGCCGCGAGGTGCAGGCGGAACGAGTTGGTGCGCTGCGCTTTTTGCGCGGTGAGGAACGCGGCATTGTTTTTGTAACGGCGGAAGCGCTTTTGCAGAAGCTGCCGGACAAAAAAGCCGTTGCCGACAGTGTGGAGATTAACTGCGGCGAAGTTGTTGACCAGCAGGCGCTGATTGCACGCTTTGCCGAGTTTGGTTATGAACGCACGCAGCAGGTTGACGCTATCGGGCAGTTTTGCGTGCGCGGCGATATTCTGGATATTTTCCCCATCAACAGCAAACTGCCGCTGCGCATAGAATGGTTTGACGATACGATTGACGCTATCCGCAGTTTCAGCCTGGAAAATCAGCGCAGCGTGGAAAATCTGGAACAGGTAAAAATTGTGCCGCTGGAAGAACCGGCGCAGGACGGATTCAACGCTTCTGTTTTTGATTACGCCGGTGCAAATACGTTGCTGTTTGTGGACGAGCCTTCGCATTTATGGGATTTGGCAGAAAAAATTTATAACGAAAACAAGGCTTACGCCGATGATTTATGGACGGTGGACGAGCTGACGCAGGCCTGCGAAGGCGTTAAGGCAGTGGCGCTGGCGGCATTGCAGCATAATTATCTGGGCAGTTATGAGCAGATTAACATGCCGGTGCGTTCCGTTGCGCCCTATAACCGCAACACGGAACTGTTGGCGACGGATTTGCGCGGCTGGCTGGCTGACGGCATAACGCCGGTAATTATGATGAGCAGCGCCATTAAAGCGCGCGGCATAGCCGATACGCTGAGCGGCAAGGGCATTGCAGCGGAATTTGTCAATACAGAGCCGATGCTGCGCCCGGGCAGTGTCAGCGTTATCAGCGGCGAGCTGACGGCAGGCTTCCGTTTCTGGAACGAAAACTGGCTGCTCTTAACCGAAAGCGATATCTTCGGTATGCAGAAAAAGCGCCGCCTGCACAGCAAAAACAAAGGTACGCAGCTGCAATATTTTTCGGAAATCAAAGCCGGTGACTACGTTGTCCATTCAGTACACGGCATTGGCCGTTACATTGGCGTGGAAAACGTAGAGGTTGACGGCAGGCACCGCGATTACCTGCTTTTGCAGTACGCGGGCGACGATAAACTTTATGTGCCGGTCGAACAGGTCGGCATGCTGCATAAATATATCGGCAACGAAGGGCAGGCGCCGCGTTTAAGCAAGATGGGCGGCAGCGACTGGAGCCGCACACAAAAGCGCGCGCAGGCCGCGATTACGATTCTGGCGGAAGAACTTCTGCGCCTTTACGCGCAGCGTAAAATCGTGCCGGGGCACGCCTTTGCGCCGGATACCGAATGGCAGAAGGAGTTTGAGGAGAAATTCCCGTACGAGGAAACGCCGGACCAGTTAAAGGCAATTGCCGAGATTAAAGCCGATATGGAAAAGCCGGTGCCGATGGACAGGCTGCTTTGCGGCGACGTTGGTTACGGAAAAACGGAAGTTGCCATCCGCGCGGCGTTTAAAGCTGTGATGGACAGCAAACAGGTTGCGCTTTTAGTGCCGACGACGGTGCTGGCGCAGCAGCATTTTATGACCTTCCGCGACAGGATGGAACCCTTCGGCATCAGGGTGGAGTGCATCAGCCGCTTTACTTCCGGCAAGGAGCAGAAACGTATTTTATCTTCGCTGGAAGAAGGCAATGTCGATGTTTTAATCGGTACGCACCGTTTATTGCAGTCCGACGTGGTCTTCCGCGATTTGGGCTTGCTTATTATCGACGAGGAACAACGCTTCGGCGTGGCGCAGAAAGAAAAAATCAAAAAGTGGAAGACCGGCATCGATGTGCTGTGCCTTTCCGCAACGCCGATACCGCGCACGCTGCATCTGGCACTGGTCAACGGTCGCGATATGAGCGTGATTGAATCGCCGCCGGAGGACAGGCTGCCGGTAGAAACCTATGTTGCCGAATACGACAGCGGCATGATTAAGGAAGCGCTGGAGCGCGAGCTGCGGCGCGGCGGCAGAATTTACTATGTGCATAACCGCATTACCGGGCTGGAACGCATCGCGGAAGAAATACGCAAGCTGGTGCCGGGTATCAGCATCCGCGTGGCGCATGGGCGCATGAGCGAGGAAATGCTGGAAGATGCGATGATTGATTTTTACGAAGGCAACTGCGATTTGCTGCTTTCGACGACGATTATAGAAAACGGGCTTGACGTGCCTCTGGCAAACACGATTATTATCGACGGCGCGGAAAACTTCGGGCTGTCGCAGCTGTACCAGATGCGCGGCAGGGTAGGGCGCTCGGCGCGATTGGCGTATGCGTACTTTGTGTACCGACGCAACAAACAGCTCAGCGAAATTGCCGAAAAACGCTTGCAGGCCATCCGTGATTTTACGGAGCTGGGCGCAGGCTTTAAAATCGCCATGCGCGATCTGGAAATCCGCGGCGCGGGCAATTTGCTTGGCGCACAGCAGCACGGGCATATTGCGGGCATCGGCTTTGCCGCTTACTGCGAGATGCTGGAAAGTACGATTAAACGCCTGAAGGACGGCGCGGAAAAAGGCGCGCCCGAACCAGACCCGATTGTGGAAATTAACGTGGACGGCTACATACCGGACGCTTATATCAGCGATCCGCGTTATAAACTGGAGCTGTACCGCCGTTTTGCGGAGCTTGATTATAACGACAAGGACGATTTGCTGGACGAAATTACCGACCGCTTCGGCGAGCCGCCGGAAGAAATCGTCAACCTGTGGCGCGTGGCTGCGGTGCGCGGTTTGTGCCGCAAAATGCGCATTATGGGCATCAGCACGCGCGGCAACGAAATGCGCCTGAGCTTTGCGGAAAACGCCGTGCTGGATACGGACGTGCTGCTTAAAATGTTAAACGGCAGCCGCAACGCCCTGCAATTAAAAACAGGCGCGCAGCCGCAGCTATTGGTAAGGCTTAACGTGTTGAAAACAGAGCCTTTGCCGTGGCTTGAAAAGAACCTGCCGCTGTTGGCGGGCAAAAAATAATTTGGAAAGGAGGCATCAGTAAATGGCGGATAAATTTTTGCGCGGCGCGATGATTTTAACCATGGCGGGCTTAATGGTTAAAATTCTGGGCTCCGTTAACCGCATATTGTTATCGCGCTTTTTGGGCGGCGAAGGCATTGGCCTGTACCAGATGGCGTATCCCGTCTTTTTGCTGATGCTCTCCGTTTCGTCGGCGGGCATACCGATTGCCATTTCCATTATCGTGTCCGAAAAGGTTGCCAAAGGGCAGTTTAAAGCGGCGGAAAAAGTGTTTAAAATTTCGCTGGGGCTAATGGTGGTAACCGGTATTTGCTTTGCCTCACTGCTGTATTTTGGCGCGGGCTGGCTGGTGGAAAGCGGCTTTGTGCGTGACCCGCGCGCTTATTACGGGCTGGTTGCCTTAACGCCTGCGGTGTTTTTCTCAACCATCCTTGCCAGCTTCCGCGGATATTTTCAGGGCTATCAGATGATGGAGCCGCCTGCCGTATCGCAGATTTTGGAACAGTTTACGCGCGTGGTGACGATGATTGCGCTGGCGTATTTCCTTTTGCCTTACGGTTTGGAATACGCGGCGGCAGGTGCAGCCTTCGGCGCTGTGCCGGGCGCTGTTACCGGTTTGATTGTACTCAGTTTTTTCTACCGGCGTTTGCGTAAAAAATTCCATGCACAGCCGCAGCTTGTGCAGCAGGAGGTTGAATCGGTCGGCGCCGTTGCCAAAAGACTGGCGCTGCTCGCGCTGCCGGTATCGTGTGCCAACATTATGGTGCCGGTAACCAGCAGTATTGACATGCTGCTGGTGCCAAACTGCCTGTATGCCAGCGGATACGCCATAGAAGAAGCGACGACGCTGTTCGGCTACCTGACGGGCATGGGTATGCCGCTTGTGATGATGGCGACTATTGTAACGCTGTCGCTGGCGGCGGGCATAGTGCCTGCCATATCGGAAGCGCATACGCTTGGCGACACGCAAACCATTACCAAAAAATCGCGCACGGCGATGAATATTTGCTGCCTGATAACCTTACCGGCCGCAGCCGGATTATGGGTGCTGGCAACGCCGATAGCGCAGATGATTTATAACGCGCCGCAGGCGGGCGACGCTATCCGCCATTTGGCGCCGTCCGCGTGCCTGCTGGGTATTCATCAGGTAACGACGGGAATGTTACAGGGCATTGGCAAAACAGCCATCCCCATGTGGAATATGCTGCTCAGCGCGGTGGTAAAAATCGGCGCGGTAATGCTGCTGACCGTTACGCCGCTGAACATTATCGGCGCGGCGTGGGCTTCCAACATCAATTTTGGCATGGCGGCAACGCTTAATATATTCTTCCTGCTGCGCAATGGCATTACTTTTGATGTAAAAGTGTTGGGCAAGCTGCTGGCGGCTTCGCTGTTAATGGCAGGCTGCGCAAGCCTTGTTTACGGTTTTGCCAACGCCGCATTCGGCAACACGGTGGCAACCATTGCCACAATTTTTGCGGCGATTGTTGTGTATGCTGCGCTGTTGTTTGCGCTTAAAGCAGTCAGCAAGGATGATTTGGAAAAAATACCGTTCATCGGTTCTAAAATAAAGCGGAGGTGACGAGATGCAGAAAATTACAGTGGTTGGCCTTGGTCCCGGCAGCGCCGGCCAGCTTTCGGTGGAAACCATGGAGCTTTTAAAAAACGGCGAGTGCGTAATTCTGCGCACGGCAGTGCATCCCAGCGTGGCAAGATTGACGGAGGAAAACGTCAACTTTATTGCCTGCGATAATTTTTACGAAGCAGGTGCGTCGTTTGAAGACGTGTATGACAGCATAGTTAAATTTGTTCTGGAAAAAGCCCAAACGCAGGACGTTGTTTACGCCGTGCCGGGCAGCCCGCTGGTGGCGGAGCGTACCGTGGTGCTTCTGCGCGAGCGCGCCGCTGACAATAACATAGCGTTAAAAATTCTGCCTTCCATGAGCTTTTTGGATTTGGCGTATGTGGAACTGGGCATTGACCCGATTGCCGGTTTGAGGATTATTGACAGCAGCGATTTTGAAGCG
>CASEGD010000014.1 GCA_949287345.1 uncultured Phascolarctobacterium sp.
GGGCACGTCATCTGGGGTTTGACGGCGCGTATTCTGCACGGATTTTTAAACAGGTTTGCCGCACAGCTTAAAGCGGCGTTAGAGGGGGAAGCATCTTGCTGACAGCGCATGTAAAAAAAATACTGGTGCTGGCGCTGATTTTAATTGCGGCGGCCAGCTACTGGTCTTATTCGTTTATCGACGGCGGCGATGACAGCCCGCTGGATAATTTAACGCGTGAAGAACGCCTTGACTTGAAAAAGAACATTGTAGTGCTTGGCGTTGACGAGCGCCCTTCCGAAGAAGATACGGGGCGCAGCGATACGCTGTTTGTGGTGATGCTCGACACGGACGAGGACAATGTTTCGCTGCTTTCCGTGCCGCGCGATACGAGGGTAAAAATCCCCGGTTACGGCTGGGATAAAATCAACCATGCCTTTGCCTTCGGCGGGCACAAGCTGACGCAGGAAACCACGGAACAGCTGCTCGGCATCCGCATCAACAACTATGTTATGATTGACTTTACCGGTTTTAAAGGGCTGGTGGACGCTATCGGCGGCGTGGATATTGAAGTTGAAAAACCGATGAGCTATTACGATGAGTGGGACGGCTTTACCATTGACCTTGCGCCCGGCATGCAGCACATGGACGGCGACAAAGCCATTCAGTACGTGCGCTACCGCGACGAGGAGGGCGACATCGGCCGTATCCGCAGGCAGCAGAAATTTTTGCGCGCCGTTTACGATAAGGTAACTTCCGTTGAGATTATTTCGCACCTGCCGGCGCTGGTAAAACAGGCCAACGACATGATTGACACCGACCTTTCCCTTGGCGACATGATGGATTTGGCACAGGCTATGCACGGCATGATGGAAAAACACGGCAAGCTGCAAACGGCAACGGTGCCCGGTCTGCCAGAATACATCGACGGCATCAGCTACTGGATTCCCGATATCACCGATTTGCGCCAGCAGATGGCAGAAATGCAGGGCGCGCAGATGACCGACCGCTTCCGCCGCGGCGCAGAACGCATGGAAGCCGAATATGTGCGTAACCTTGAACGCGCCAAACAGGCGATTGAGGACGAGCTGAACGGCGTTGACAGCGACGAGGACGAAGATAAGGACAAAAAGGCTGACGAAGATAAAGAGCAGGTAAAAGGCAGCAAAGAAGAAAAAGCTGAAAAGAAAGCTGTTAAAGAGAGCAAAAAAACCGACAGCCGCCGCAGCGCCAAACGCGCAGCACAGGAATTTGCCGGTGAACGCACCAAAGAACCTGCTAAAGAACCAGCCAAAGAAGCACCAGTTGTAAAAGAAACGCCCAAGCAGACTTACGGCGGCGTTATCCGCGTGGTTGTAATTGATTGCAGCGGCGACCCTGCCAAAGCAGCCAGCGCGCGTGAACGCCTTGCGGGCATGGGCATGAGCGTAACGGACGGCGGCAGCGGCAATGCGCGCGAGGAAACGCTGATAGTTTCAACAACAACCAGCGGACCCGCCTGACGGAAGCGCCGTTTGTGCATGGTATGAGCATCAGCCGCAATCCCGGTGCCGATTTTGACGGCATCGTTTACGTCGGCAAAGACTATAAATAAGCAAAACTGTTTCATAAGCAACAAAAATTAAAAGTTTTTTATAATTACCCCTTGCTAATTACTGATAAAGATGTTATACTTAAATTATCAAATAGCCCCTCATTTGGCCCTTCTCGTAAGGGCTTTTTTTTTGCGTATTTTTGGGTAACTCTGCAATTTTACGCGGATTTTAAAAACGCTTAAACTGTATTTGCTTGTTTGCGCCGCACGCCTGAGCTATGATAAAACGGTACAAACCCTTACAAAGGAGCAATAACCAATGACTGAAAAACAGCAGATTAAATTAGTAGTATTCGACTGGGCGGGCACAACGACGGATTTCGGTTCGCAGGCGCCGGTTGACGTGTTTGACAGAACCTTCCGCCAGAAAGGCCTGGTATTTACCAAAGATGAAATCAACGCACCGATGGGCATGGAAAAGAAAGCGCACATTACCAGCATGCTCAGCACTGAAAGAGGGCGGCAGCTTTGGCAGGAAACTTACAGCCGCAGCTGGAACGAGGACGACATCGAAGAAGTTTACCAGTGCTTTGAAGCAAACCTGCGCACCGTTGTTGCCGAATACGCCAAACTCATCCCCGGCGTGAAGGAGACCGTTGATAAATTGAGGGAAATGGGACTTAAAATCGGTTCTACCACCGGTTACACCGCCGAGATTATGCAGTATGTGCTGCCGGTTGCCAAAGAGCAGGGCTACGAACCGGATTGCTGTGTAACGCCGGACGTTACCGAATACAGCCGCCCAACACCGTTTATGGTGTTTGAGTGCATGCGCCGGTTAAATGTGTTCCCGCCGAAGCTGGTTGTTAAAGCAGGCGATACCGTAATGGATATTCTGGAAGGCAAAAACGCAGGCGCGTGGTCTGTCGGCATTATTAAAGGCAGCAGCGTGGTTGGTTTAAGTGAAGCCGAATATAATGCATTGAGTGAAGCAGAACGTAAAGAGCTGCACGAAAAAGCAAGAAAGATTTACATGGAAGCCGGTGCCGATTATGTAATTGAAGACATTACAGAACTGCCGGAAGTAATCGCAAAAATCAACGCCGAACTTGTAAAATAAAATTTAACATCGCAAATTTACAACAAAAAGCCCCGAAGGATTTTCCTTTGGGGCTTTTTTATCGCTTTCTTTTGCTTTTTAGCGGTAATTATTGTAAAATAATAAAATAGTAAGATTGAAAACCTAAGGAGCGATAGATGTGAGTACAAATTTAGAAGTAGGTATTGTAGGCCTGCCTAACGTAGGCAAAAGCACGCTGTTTAATGCTATTACCAAGGCCGGAGCGGAAGCGGCCAATTACCCGTTCTGCACCATTGAGCCGAACGTCGGCGTTGTAGATGTGCCGGATGCGCGTCTTAACGTGCTTGGCGAAATGTTCAAATCCAAAAAAATCGTGCCTGCCGCCATGCGCTTTGTCGATATCGCAGGGCTTGTAAAAGGCGCGTCCAAGGGCGAAGGCCTCGGCAATAAATTCCTTGCGCATATCCGCGAGGTTGACGCCGTTGCGCAGGTTGTCCGCTGCTTTGAAGACGGCAATATTACGCACGTGGAAGGCAGCATTAACCCGCTGCGCGATATTGAAATTATCAATACCGAATTGTGCCTTGCCGATATGGAAACAGTGGAAAAACGCCAGGAACGCCTTGTTAAGCTGTTAAAAACCGGTGATAAAAAAGTGCCGGTGGAAAAAGCTGTTCTTGATAAGGTTATGGAGGGCCTGGGTGAAGCCGTTCCGGCACGCCGTCTTGGGCTGACTGATGAAGAAAAGGAATTTTTGACGGAGCTGCACTTACTCACAATGAAACCGGTGCTGTATGTTGCCAACGTAGCTGAAGACGAAGTGGCAACGCCGGAGGCAAACGAGCATGTGCAGGCAGTTATGAAATACGCCGCTGAAGAAGGCGCGGAAACCATTACCGTATCCGCTAAAATGGAATCGGAAATTGCCGAACTGCCCGACGACGAAGCCAAAGAGTTTTTGGAAATGGCAGGGCTTGAAGAAACCGGCCTTGACCGTTTAATCAAAGCGGGCTTTAAGCTTTTGGGCCTGATGACCTATTTAACCGCGGGCGAAACGGAAAGCCGCGCATGGACGATTAAGCAGGGCACCAAAGCACCGCAGGCGGCAGGCAAAATCCACAGCGATTTTGAACGCGGATTTATCCGTGCCGAGATTGTATCCTACGACGACCTTGTGGCTTGCGGCAGCAAGGCGGCGGCACGCGACAAAGGGCTTGTGCGCCTTGAAGGCAAGGACTACGTTATGCAGGACGGCGACGTGGTAGAATTCCGCTTTAACGTATAAACAATTTAAAACAAATTATAAGCAGACAGTGTTTATTGCACTGCCTGCTTTTTTTATTTTCGGTAAAGGTTTATTAAGCTTTTGTTGCATTTTTGTTAGTAATGTAAAACCTCTGCAAAGTATGGTTAAAAAGCTGTAAATGCCCTTGCAGCGCGGTTTTTGCTTGGTTACAATAGTGGGGAAGACGCAAAGTTATAACAGTTTTAAGCAGATTACGGAGGATTGAAAAATGCTGCAATTACAGGATATCCACAAATCGTATGACGGCAAGGTCATCCTTGACGGTATTTCGCTGGATATTAACGACGGCGAAATAGTTTCTATTTTAGGGCCTTCCGGCAGCGGCAAAACTACTTTGTTGAACGCTATTCTGGGGCTGACGGAAATTGACGGCGGCCGCATTGTTTTTGACGGTAAGGATTTAACGGGCGTGCCGATGAAGGACCGCGGCTTTAATATTGTGTTTCAGGATTACGCGCTGTTCCCTAACCTGAACGCTTATGAAAACATCATCTACGGGCTGCGCAACAAGCCCAATATCTCCACGCCGGACGAAGTAAAAGAGCTGATTGAGCTTCTGGGCTTGAAGGAACATTTAAATAAACGCATTGACCAGCTTAGCGGCGGGCAGAAGCAAAGGGTGGCGCTGGCACGCACGCTGGTGATGAAGCCGAAAATCCTGCTGCTGGACGAGCCTTTAAGCGCTCTGGACGGCGTTATTAAAGAGTCCATTAAAGAACGCATCCAGCTGATTGCCAAGCAGTACCATTTAACGACCATCATCGTTACGCACGACCCGGAAGAAGCGCTGACCCTGTCCGATAAGGTGCTGATTATCAACGAAGGGCAAATTTCCCAGTACGACCGGCCGCACGTTATCGTCAACGCGCCGCGCACCCAGTTTGTCGAAAACTTTATTCTTTCGCAGCTGCGCATTAAGCGCGATAATATTTTCCGCCTTTTCGGCGATAATATGCCGGCCGCCATTGCAGGGGTTGCAAGATGAACAGAAAAAGTTTTGAACTGAAATTCTGCTTCTGGTTTGTCTGCATTGCCTTCGCCTTCTTTTTGGGCGTGCCGCTGGCAAATCTGGCTTATAAATCGCTGCAAAGCGGCAATGCGATAGGCCTTGCTAATTACAGCCGTATTTTAACGGACGCAACTTTTATCGAAGCGTTCCGCAACAGCTTTGTAATATCCGCGCTGGAGGCGGCGATAACCGTTGTTGTTGCCTTTATGCTGGCTTACGGGCTGCAAGCTCATCATCATGATGCCGATGTTCCTGCCTTCCATTACTTACGGTTTTGCCGTTATTTACTCTTTCGGCAAGCAGGGGCTGATAACAAAACTTATTGGCGAGCAGCTGTTCCCGATTTACGGTTTCTGGGGACTGCTCATCTCCTACATTGTGTACACCCTGCCGCCGGCGTTCCTTGTTTTGTACAATGCCTTTTTCTATATTGATAAGAACTTCATCACGGTTTCCAAAATCATGGGCGACAGCCCGCTGCGTACCTTCTTGATGACGAGCGTGCGCCCGCTTTTGGGCAGCCTGATGGCGGCGTTCATTCTGTCGTTCTTCCTCAGCTTTACGGATTTCGGTATTCCGGTTTCCATCGGCGGCGAATACGAGGTAATTGCCGTTGAGCTGTACATGAAGATGATGGGTGCGCTGCCCGATTTTGAAAGCGGCAGTGTAATCGCCATGGCGATGCTGGTACCTTCCATCATCAGCGTAATGCTGCTGCGTTATATGGAGAAATTTAACTTCCGTTACAACAAAATCAGCCGTTACGAAGTGCAGCGCTCTTTTGTGCGCGACGGCGCATTCAGCCTGTTTTTTGCGGCGGTGACGCTGCTGTTTGTTTCGGTTTTCGCCATTATGTTCATTGTGCCGTTTGTAAAAAGCTGGCCGTATCAGCCGGTGTTCACGCTTGATACCTTAAAGCGCGTGTTCAGCGACAGCGCACTGGTTGACGTTTACGCCAACTCGCTGATGGTGGCGGGCATAACGGCGGTACTGGGCACGGTTTTGTGCTACGCGGCGGCCATGGTTAATGCGCGCAGCGATTTAAACAAATACTGCAAAATTATCATGGATGTTATCGCCATGGTTACCAATACGGTGCCGGGCATGGTGCTGGGTGTTGCGTTCATCTTCATCTTCTCCGGCACGCCGCTGCAAAGCACGTTTGCCATTTTGATTATCGCCAACATCCTGCACTTTTTTACCACGCCGTATTTAATGATAAAATCGTCGCTTTCCAAAATGAATGAAAGCTGGGAAACGACGGGCCTTTTAATGGGCGATACCTGGCTGAAAACGGTTATCAAAGTAGTAATCCCCAACTCGCGGGCAACCATCTGCCAGATGCTGAGCTACTTTTTCGTTAACGCTATGGTAACAATCAGCGCCATTGTTTTTCTGGCAGGCGCGCGGACGATGGTTATTACCACCAAAATCAAAGAGCTGCAATACTTTGAAAAGTTTGACGCTGTCTTTGTACTGTCGCTTTTAATCTTCTTTACCAACGTGGTGGCAAAAACCTTCTTCGATATGCTTGCTGAACAGGAGGAAATCCCTCTGTATAAAAAAATCAAAAATCTATTCAAAGCAAAGGAGAACACCAATGAAAAATTTTGCTAAACTGATGAGCACCGCCCTGATGATAGGCTGCCTTGCCGTGGGCATTGCAGGCTGCGGCGGCAGCGAAACCAAAGAAGCTGCCAATGTAAAACAAACCGTAATTTACACCAACAGTGATGAAGAAGCACAGGTTGCCATGAAAACCGCCCTTGATAAAAACGGTTTTGAAGGCAAATATATTATGCAGTCCTTTGGTACTTCCGAACTGGGCGGCAAACTTGCAGCCGAAGGCAAGAACATCGAAGCCAACGTAGTAACCATGACCAGCTACTATCTGGACAGCGACCAGAAACAGCACCCCATGTTTGTAAAAATTGCCGACCCCGCTAAACCGCTTGTGCAGCACCCCGATTTTTATGTACCGGTGCTTGGCAACTGCGGCGCGCTGTTTGTAAATACCGAAGAACTTAAAAAAGCAAACTTGCCGATGCCGAAAGCCATTAAAGACCTGGCTGACCCGATGTACAAAGGGCATATCTCCGTGCCCGATATCACCGGTTCTTCCACCGCGTGGCTGATGACCCAGGCTGTGCTTAACGAATACGGCGACGAAGAAGGCGCCAAAATTATGAAACAAATTGAAGCCAACGCTATGCCGCATCTTGAAAAATCCGGCTCCGGCCCGCTGAAAAAAATCCGCGCAGGCGAAGTTGCAGTAGGTTTTGGTTTGCGTCATCAGGCTGTGGCCGATAAAGCCAAAGGCCTGCCCGTTGACTATGTTGACCCCGTGGAAGGCAACTTTATGCTGACCGAAGCCGTTGCCGTTATTGACAAAAACGCTGCGGAAAACGAACAGGCTATGAAAATTGCCGAATGCATTGCTAAAAACGCCCGCCCGGAACTTTTAAAAATTTACCCGGTAGCGCTGTTTGAAGGCGAAAAAATTGACGATGCTAACAAACCTGCCAACCCGAAAGTTTACAAAGAGCCCCTGACCGTTGAACTTTTGCAGAAACATCAGGAACTTATTAAAAAATAATTTATAACAGGTGACCCAAATGGACAAAAACACTTACAAACTTTTAACCCCCGGCCCTTTAACTACCACCGCAACCGTTAAGGAAGCCATGCAGATTGACCGCTGCACCTGGGACGAAGACTACAAAAGCATGACGCAGGGCATCCGCAGCGGGCTGTTAAAGCTCGCCCATGCGGATAACGGCGCGCGCTTACACTACCGTGCTGATGCAGGGCAGCGGCACTTTCGGCGTAGAAAGCGTGCTTTCAAGCGTTATCAGCAGTACGGACAAGGTGCTGGTGCTGCAAAACGGCGCTTACAGCAAGCGTATGGTGGAAATGTGCGATTACCACGGCATTAAATACGTGGTTTACGAAGAAGATTACGCGCATATCCCCGACTCGAAGATTGTGGAGGATGTTTTAAAAAGCGACGGTAACATTACCCACATCGCCATGGTACACAGCGAAACCACCAGCGGGCTTTTGAACGACATTGCTTCTATCGGCGCGCTGGCGCAAAAATACAACAAAAAGTTTATTGTTGACGCCATGAGCAGCTTCGGCGGCGTGGATATCAATGTGCCGCAGCTTGGCATTACCTACCTTGTAAGCAGCGCCAATAAATGCATTCAGGGCGTGCCGGGCTTCAGCTTTATCATTGCCAATATTGAAGATTTGAAAAAAACCAAAGGCCTTGCCCGCAGCCTGTCGCTGGATTTATACGCCCAGTGGGAAACCATGGAAAACGACGGCGGCAAATGGCGTTTTACATCGCCGACTCATGTTGTGGCGGCATTTGCACAGGCCATGCAGGAACTGGAAGCGGAAGGCGGCGTTACCGCAAGGAATGCACGCTATGCCGCTACCAACCGCGCCCTGCGCAAAGGCATGGAAGAACTTGGCTTTAAGGCCTATATCGACGAAGCTCATCAGGGACCGATTATTACCACCTTCTTTTATCCGGCTGACTGCAAATTTACCTTTGCGGAGATGTACGCCTACTTAAAAGAACACGGCTATGTAATCTACCCCGGCAAGCTGACCGACGCGGAAACCTTCCGCCTTGGCAACATCGGCGAAATCTATATGGACGACGTGGAAAAAATCCTTGCCATTTTTAAAGAGTTTACAGGGTTGAAGAAGTAAGAGGGAAATAAAAACAAAATTTTAAGCAGGTAGTGTTTATGGCACTACCTGCTTTTTTGTTTGGGCGTAAAAAATTTAAAACTGCATTTTAGCGCCGTCCAACTGACGCCGAACTAAAAATACCGCACTGTGCGCAGCGTAGTGCGGTATTTTTGTGTCATGGCGAACCTGCCCCCACCGGGAGGAAAAGTTCAGCGGAGTGAACTTTTGCTTGCGGGGGGGAGATGGTCTGGTAAAATAATTATATATAATGCGGCGTATATTTTAATATTATCAATTAAAGGTGTGGTGACGTATGGAAATCAAAAACATTCCCTTCGCGCAGGACGTTGTAACAAAAGCCGCCGCAGGCGGTGAAATTGAGTTTTATAATTTTTCGCCCAACAGCAAAACCGGCATTAAAAATCTGGAGCTTAAAATTTATTACCCCGGCGGACAGCGCAAAATAATTGTGCTGCACGATTTTGGTTTTCAAATAACATCGGAAGAAGTTGAGGTAAGGCCGTTTATCAACAAAGCGGAACGCGACCGCGAAATATGCAGGCTTTATAACGAACATAATTTATCGCAGAACTTTTTAGCAAACTTTTTCGGCATCAGCCAGCCTTCGGTATCGGTAATAGTAAAAAGGTATAAAACCGCGCAGGGCTGATTATATAATTTTTTATTTTGATTTGAGGAAAAGAAGTTAGTGGGAAATGACGGCGAGATTGGACAGAAAAACAAAAATTTTAACGGCGGCGGTACTCTGCGCCTGCACAACGCTGTGGGCAAATCCGGTGTGGGCAGCAAGCGGCGGTAGTGCTAAAAATGGAGCTTATTATGGCGGAAGAAATACGGCTGTAAGTGGCAAAGTTGAAGGGAAGACTGTAACTATTGAAACAGGGGATAATTTTAAAGGTGTTTATGGTGGTTATGCTTTTGAAGAGAAAATGGGATGGGGTAGCAATGAACCAATATTATCAAAAGAGAATCCAAATAATGAAGATGAGATGATACCTGGGAAATCACAGGCTAATAATAATAAAGTTATTATTAATGGGGGTACTGTGAATAGCGGATTGCTTATGGGCGATAGTAGAAATCCGTTTTACGGTTCGATTGCAGGTGCTTGGTCGAATTATGCTTCTGGTAATGAAGTTGAAATGAATGACGGTACTTTTATTGGACAATCAGTTTCACTTGGAGAGATGAGACCAGGCGTTTATGGCGCAATAGTATTAGTGAATGATAATAAGAGTGAAGATCATCCTGATATTATTAACAATAGCGTTTATATTGGAAATGCTACAATAGATGGAGGAAATGTTGCTGGTGTTTATGTGGATGCGTTGAAAGCTGCTGGTAAAAATTCAAATAACAATAATGTAATAAAAAATAATTCAGTGATTATTGATGGAGCGATTATTCAATCTACTTCAAATTTATCAGGAAATATTTATGGTGCTTATTCTATTGATAATAATAGTATATTGGATGGAAATACAGTTACAATAAAAAGTGGTGAAATTACTTCGTCGAGTGCCGAATATGGTGGTGGTATTTATGGTGCTTGGGCTGATAGAGAAGGTAGTATTACGAATAATAATACTGTAATTATAGAAGGTGGAGAAATAAACGCAAATATTTATGGAGCGTATGGCTATCTTGTAAATGATGAAGATTCTGACAAAAATGATGATATTGATGATTCAGTTATAACCGGTAATAAAGTTATAATCAGTGGTGGTACAATAAATGGCAAAGTTTATGCTGCTGATACACGTAGAATAGAAGGAACATTAAAAAATAACGGTATTGAAATAAGTGGTACTGCTAATTTATCTAATACTGAATTAGCTGGATATAGAGATGCACAAAAAATAGAAAAAGCTACAGATATTTATTTAAATATAAATGACTTTACGGGCAATGAAGGAAAAATAAAAGGAATAAATCATTTTAATATTGTTGATATAAGTAATAGTATTGTTGATGCTGAAAGTGTTGATTATGTTGATGTAATTAATATAAAAAATCAAAATAAAAGTACTGTTAATTTAGGTAAAGTTAATACAAAATCAAATGATGCTATGTCCGATTTTCAGAATGGAAGTATAATTAATACTGATTCAAAAATTAAAGCTCAATCTTTGGAAAATATAAATTCTATCAATGTCGATATGACTGCTATAAACTGGGAGAAAGACAGTGCCGTTATTGATGTAAGCGGTACTGCTGATTTGACGGGCACTGCTATCAGCGCCACCGGTACTTTGGCTGCGGCAGCGGGAACAGAAGTGCAAAACGGCGACACCATGAGCTTTATTAAAGCAGGTACTTTAACCGGCGCAACTGCAAATGATATTGATATTAGTAATCTGCAAATAGGTTTTGCAACGGAAGCGCAGGTTGAAGTGCAGGACGGCGATAACAGCATTGATTTTGTCGTTACCGGTGCCAAGCAGGCAACGGAGCAGGTAAGCATTATCGGCGAAAGCCGTACGGCTGCCATTGCTTTTGTAAATCAGGGCAGCGATATTTTAAACAATGCCTTTGGTTTGATGGATGACGGCAAATACGGCATTAAAACTTTTGCGGCGGCGCATGGCAATTACAGCAAGTACGAAACCGGCAGCCATATCCGTGTTAACGGCTGGAGCATGCTGGCGGGCGTCGTAAGCAGCGAAAAGGTTAATGACGGTACTTTCAGCTGGGGCGTATTTTTTGAAAACGGCAGCGGCAATTACCGTACTTATAACGATTACAACGGTTTTAATCTGGAAGGCTTCGGTAGTGCTGTTTACAATGGTGGCGGTGCGCTGGCGCGTTACCGCAGCAACGCAGGCAATTATGCCGAAGTTGGCGTGCGTGCCGGTATGCTGAAAAACAGTTTGAGCAATGCGGTTGCCGACGGCTTTGGCGTGCAGGGCGGCTATGACGAGGATACCACTTATTATGGTGCGCATGTTGGCGCAGGTCGTATTTTTACGCTTGATGACCACAGCAGCCTTGATGTTTACGGCAAGTATTTCTATACGCATCACGACAGCGATGAGTTTGAAATTTTGGGCGATGAGGTAAGGTTTGATTCTGCCGACAGCAGCCGTTTGCGTTTGGGTATGCGCTATAACCAAAATGACGGCAACGCCTTCAGCCATTACTACGGTTTGGCATGGGATTATGAGTTTAACGGCGACGCTGATGTTACGGCGGCTGGCTTTGATACCGGCAATCCCAGTTTAAAAGGCAGCACGGCGGTAATTGAAGCGGGTATTCATTACGCGCCGGATAAATCTCCGTGGAGCGTTGACCTTGGCTTGCAGGGCTACGGCGGTCAGCGTGACGGTTTCAGCGGCACAATGCAGGTAAATTATTCGTTCTAATTAAATAATATAAAAGCAGACAGTGCTAAAACACTGTCTGCTTTTTGTATCTATGGCATTCAAAAAATAGTAAATTGCAGGTGCTGCTGAAAATTTTTGCGAGTACTCGCAAAAATTTGAAATAGGATTATATTTTACAATCCCCACACTTTTTGCAGTTCTTGCAGTGCGGGTTCGATATCGTCTTCGGCGATGCCTGCGAAGGAGAGCAAAATCTCCGGCGCGGCTGGTTTGTTATCCGCGTAAGCGGTGGTTGGACTTACGGGCAGGATGTGGATGCCTGTACTGGCTGCTTGTTGTGCAAGGCGTTGTGCCGTGCTGTTGGTATGTACGGCTAAACGGATATGCAGGCCGGATTCATACGCCATGATGCTGATTTTGCTGCCGAAAATTTTGGCCAGCGCGCTGCGTAAAAGCGTGTTTTTAACGGCGTAACGGCGGCGCATTTTTTTGATGTGGCGGCGCAGGTTGCCGGAAGCGATAAATTCTGCCAGCGCGAATTGTTCGATGCTGGACGAGGTTTGGTTGTACAGGTTTTTAACGCGGCTGTACGCGGGCAGCAGGCTTTGCGGCAGTACCAGGTAGCTTATGCGCAGGCTGGGCAGCAATATGCGCGAGAACGAGCCGCAGTAAATTACGTTCTGCCCGCCGCTCATGCCTTGCAGGGACGAGATGGGGTGCGTAAAATAGCGGAACTCGCCGTTGTAGTCGTCCTCTAAAATGTAGCTGCCGCTTTGGCGTGCCCATTGCAAAAGGTTCAGCCTGCCTTGCGGCGATAACGAGCGCCCTTTGTACGGGTTGGAGGGGCTGACGTATAACAGCGGCGGCAGGTTTGGCGTGAGCTGTTCCGAATCGAAGTGGCCGACCTGCCAGCCCGCCGTTTTAAAAAGCTGTTCGGCTTTGGTGAAGCCCGGTTCTTCAAAGGCAATGGCGTGCGGAGCTTCGCCAAGCACGGCAAGCAGTATTTGCAAAAGGCTTTGTATGCCCGCGCCGATGACGATTTGCTGCGGCGTGCAGATGACGCTGCGGGCTTCGTGGCTGTAACGCGCAAGGGTCTGGCGCAGGTAGGGTTCGCCCTGCGGGTCGCCGTAACCGGCAAGCAGCGGTGCGTTTTGCAGTGCGTGCCCAAGGCAGCGTTTCCATACGGCGGCGGGGAACAGGCTGCTGTCGATGTAGTTGTTGCCAAAGTCGTAACGCAGCGGCGTTGTATTGGTTGGCGCGCTTGGCAAATCAACTTCCGCCATGGGGCGGGCGGCGATACCGGCGGCAAAGTAGCCGCGCTTTGGTTCGGCAAGCAGGTAGCCTTCGGCAACAAGCTGGTTGTAGGCTGCTTCCGCCGTGGTGCGGCTGACGCCCAAATCATCCGCCAGGTGGCGCAGGGATGGCATTTTTTCGCCGGCGGCGATTTCACCGCTGTGGATTTGCTGTTTTATTTTGTTGATTAAGCGCAGGTACAGCGGCGCGGCGCCTTCTGCCTGCGGCAGGGTGATGAGCATAAAACTGTCCTCTTTAAAAATGTAAATTCTGGCTATTTTTTTAATTACAGTTTTAGTATATCATAAGAGCTGTGTTAAAAACATAATTTTTTTGTAATATTGGGGGCTTTAAAATGGCATTACATAAGGCTATGACTATTGCAGGCAGCGATACCAGCGGCGGCGCGGGTATGGAGGCCGATTTAAAAACCTTTACGGCGATGGGCGTTTACGGCATGACGGCGCTGACCGTTATTGTGGCGCAGAACCCGAAGGATTGGGCGCACGAGATGTACCCCATCGGCATGGACGTTATTGAAAAACAGATTAAGACGATTGTGGAAGGCATCGGCATCGACGCGATGAAGACCGGCATGCTGGGCAGTGCGGAGCTGGTGCAGCTTGTTGCCGACACGATTGACAAATATAATTTGAAGAACGTGGTTATCGACCCGGTTATGGTGTGCAAGGGCATTGACGCGATTATGGTGCCGGACGCTGCCGCCGCGATTAAAGAAGTGCTGGTAAGCCGCGCCGACGTTATTACGCCGAACACGCTGGAAGCCGCCTACCTTGCCGGTATGGATAAGGTGGAAACGCTGGACGAAATTAAAGAAGCGGCTGCGCGCATTCAGCAGATGGGCGCAGGCTATGTTGTTATTAAAAGCGGCTCGCGCAATGACGGCGACGAAGCGGTTGACGTTTTGTACGACGGTAAGGATTACACCGTCAATGCGGAAAAGAAGCTGGAAGGCTGCTTTAACCACGGCGCAGGCTGCACTTTTTCGGCGGCCATCACCGCAGGGCTGGCTAAGGGCTTAAGTGTTAAGGACGCGCTGGCCGAAGCCAAGGAGTTTATCACTGTTGCGCTGAAAAACTCCTTCCGTTTAAACCAGTTCAGCGGCGCAACCGACCACTGCAAATGGCATAAGTAAAACTTATAAATAGCATAAGCAGATAAAATAAACGGCAGTCCGTAAATTGGGCTGCCGTTTTTTACTTGACGCGCACGGCTGATTAAAAATATAATCAAGGTATAATAATGTTGAGGTAGTTATGCTGAAAAAATTTTATCATCCCAAATTATATATCGTGCTTGTTGTTATCGCGCTGGCGCTGACGGGCGCTTACTTTTGGCTGTGCCGCATGGCGGGCGATAAGGCGCTGGAGATTTTTAACCGCGAAATGGCAAGGCAGCATTTGCTGGAAGGCAGCTTGGCTGTTGAAAGCATCAGCGCCGATATGTGGGGCAACGTGGCTTTTAGCGGGCTGAAATGGCTGGACGCGGACGGCGAGCCGGTGGTGTTTGTGCCGGACGGGCATTTTAAGGTTAAGCCGTGGGACGTTGTTACCGGCAGCGTTAAGCTAAGCAGCTTGCAGGAGGCGGAGCTGAACAATCCGGTTATTGCCATCCGTTTTAATAAGGAGATGCGCCCCAGCTTTTTGCCCAAGGCGAAGAAGAAAACGGAAGGCGCAGCCGAGCCGCGCAAACGCGGTTTGCACATTAATCTGCCGGATAATCTGCCGCAGAGCAGCATAAAAATAAATAACTGCACGCTGACCGCCAGTTACAGGCACCGCTATTTTGTGTTAAGCGGCGTTAATATCGCTGCGCGCAGCGAAAAGGCGGACGAGCTGAAGCTGAAAATTACGGCGAATAACCTTGGCGGTATGATGATTGGCGACGAGCTGGGCATCAGCGGCAAGGTGCTGCTTAACGGTGGCGAGACGCAGTGCGATTTGTACCTGTCGCTGAAAAACGTCGTGCCGGAATCGCTGGGGCTGGGCAAGGTTAAGGACACCGCCAGCGTATACGGGCATGCCACCGGGTCTTTAGCAGGGCCTGTTATCGACGGGCGCATTGAATTTGCAGAGCTGAACATACCGGCGCTGCGTTTTTACAAGGTGAACGGCGACTTTTTGTATGAGGACGGGCATATTGACTTTAGTAACGTGACGGGCGGTATTTACGGCGGTACGGTGGAAGCGACGGGAACTTACGATATCGACAGCCGCGCTTACACCATTGACGCGCTGGGGCATGACTTGATGGCTTCCGTTGCAGCCAAAACCAGTAAAATTAACTGCCGCGTGGAGCTGGATTTAAAAATGCGCAGCGACGGCAACCCGCACAACGTGCTGACTTACGGCAGCTTTACCGGCGGCGCTGGCACTTACAGCCTGATACCGTTTGAAAGCATCAGCGGCAGCTTCAGCGACCAGAACGGCGTGCTGCAATTTACGGACGTAAAAATAAAAACGCCGCTGGGCGAAGTAACCAGCGACGCTTTTGAAATCGTCAAAGGGCGCGTGCATATTAAAGATATTTTCCTCACCGCCCCGCAGGGCGAACGGATACAGATAAAATAAAATTTTGAATAGTTTTGCCTATTAAAATAATTGGTGATAGAATAATTATATAAAATATTTGAGAGGATGTATTTTGATAATGGGTATATTTGATGCTACAAGGGCAGGAATGATGATGGGATCTAATAATGGGTACAATTCATATAATAAACATATACAATTTGATGAATATGTGAAGATGGTAATAGACGATAATTATTTTGTTGATAGGCTTCCTCTTGATGATGATATAAAAGAATTGCTTGCTAAATCTGATTTTTTGAGAAGCCGAAATAATTATAAACATCTTTGGTTTGCTGATGGTATAGTCGATTTATCAGACCCCAGTAGATTTAAATGGTCAGTTGAAGAATATAAAGAATATGGCTATAAAATAGAAATTACTGAAAGTTTGCCTGCTTTTATATTTAATTGTATAAAGACTGCAAGAATGTTACAAGAACAAAGAAGCAATTATAATATTAAAGTTGATAATACTAGTCGGTTGGAAGAAGAAATACATTATTTAAGTGAAATAATTGATCGGTTAAGAGAAATTCGAAATAGTGTTTATGAAAGATTTGGAAAAAAGTATAATATTTCTCCAGAAGAAATAGGCGCGATGATACTTAAATCCGATAAAAAATTTGGATTTTATTTAGGTAAAAATGTACGATCAATAAATCTGAAAAAGATAGAAATAGGTTCTCTTGGAATTACGGCTGGTATTTTGACAATTGGTTTATTTTGGACTTTTCTCGGTAATAGAAAAGAAAAAAATATTTTAAAAGGTAGAGAAGAAGCTAGAAAAATTTTTGAAAAATGTTTAATGGAAATAAGTGATAGTTTTAATAAGAAAATAGAATCTTACATAAAAGAAAATAACTTTATGAATACTAAAGAAAAAGAACTAATAACATTAAAAAGCAAATGTTACTATATTTTATCATTATTAAATTTAGAAATTCAAACCGTAAATAATTTATGTAAAGAGGAATAGTAATGAATAATATAAATCAAGAACTGGAAAAAATTAAAGCAGATATTGGTGCAAGTAAAGAGAGAAGAACTATAATTGATGAAGAATGTCTGAGTAGTTTACAAAAACAAATCGAAATTACTAATTACATTTATCATGCACCGGAAAGAATATCTGATTTAGCCAAAGAGTTTGAAAATAAAACAAAGTTGACAGGTCAAGATGTTTCAATTTTATTTGTAGCGATAGGTTTACAAATCATCAGACAATTTCTACAAGAGAAAATCTCTTTTCCTGAAGAACGTCTTGATGATCAAACTGCCGCAGGCAAGCATAATTATAGTAAAGAAGAAAGAAATAAAGGATATTATAATCCAAGTTTATCAGAAATAGTAACAAAGCCTGTACCATTCGATGTAATTGATGGGGCAGATGGTAAATTTAAAGGTAGTGGAAAATTTGGACATAGAGGAAAAACATTAGGACATGACCCATTATTAGGATTAGTATTTGGCACTGCTAATATTGCAACAGCAACAGTTACATTAACGCATGGGAATTTTAATTATGAATCATATCATGTTAGAACTAATGAAAGAAACAGAGATAGCTTTGCTGAGCATGCAGATACGATAAAAGTTTTAAAATATACAATAGACAAAATAGTAAATAATACAGGTAAAGATGGACGAGAACGAGTTGCGGCAGCGTTTGCTAAAGAAATTGTTCATTTAAAATCTGATGAGAATACTAAAAAAAGTCTACCGTTGCCTATATTGACTTCAATTTCTCCTGAATTAGCAGGGAAATTAGCTGAATATGGCTTAGATTGTGCTAACTTATTATACGTTGGTAAACAATTAGAAGTAATAGGAAAACAAGCTGGTTATGCCATTTTTATTAATTATCTCGTATCAATTTTTCATCGATTGTTTTTTGATGGAACGACCAAAGAAGAAGAAAAATTATACGAAGTAAGAACAAGAAAAATTATTGCTTTTTCTAATGTAATATCATCAGCTTTTAATTTAGGTATTTGCGGTTTTGCTGCGTATAATGGTGGTTATAAAAAAGCAGTTGAAAATCTTGATATCGGTGGATTGTGTGTAACCGTCTATAGAGTAATAACAGATACTAAATTTATAAATAAGGTTAGACATGAATTAGTAATTGGTACGTTTAGAAAAGAAATAGAAGAAATTTTAAATTCATAAAAGTATATAAAAATAGCGTATGCGTTTAATGCATACGCTATTTTTATAACTCTTAAATTATACACGATGTTTGATGTGGTCCAGCGCCTGGGCGAACAGGGTTAATACATGCTGGTCGTCAAGGCTGTAAAATACTTCCTTGCCGGTTTTGGTAAATTTAACCAGCCCCGCATGGCGCAGAAGCCTTAACTGATGTGAAATGGCGGATTGCGTCATCTCCAAAGAATCCGCGATATTCGTCACGCAGGCTTCGCCTTCGGCAAGCAGCGCCAGAATACGGATGCGCGTCGGGTCGCCCAGCACTTTAAAGGTATCAGCCATGGGCTGCACAAATTTTTCGGCAATGGGCACGTCCAGTTTTAAAGTTTTTTCTTCACTCATAATCTCACCTCTTAATGCCCTTGCTGAAAAAGAAAAGCAGTACGGCGTAATACACAAAGCTGCCCATCACGGTGCGGGTTGAAAATAACAGCGGGAACACGATAAACGCCAGAAGCAGCACGCAAAGCTGCACAATAGCGCTCAATAATCCGCGCGAGCGGACGGCACGCCATGCCAGCACGCTGTAACGCGAGGCAAAAATGCCAAAGAAAAAACCGCTGAGCACGTATAGAATTTGCGAAAGTAAATTATCAAGGTTAAAATCCATCATTTGCCTGCCTTGCTGGAAAGCTGCGTTGGCATGATATGGCTGAGCACGCCGCTTTTAATTAAAAGCCCGGCGATAATGCTGCCGCCGACGGTGCTGATTAAAAACGGGGGCACAAAAAACCACGCCGCCGCTTTGCTGTCTAGTATTGCCCAGGCAATAACCCACGCCGCAAGGCCGCCCAAAATGCCGGTGCCGAAAATTTCTCCGGCCATGGCCGCGCCGGTGCTGTTAAAACGACGGTAAGCAAGGCCTGCCAGCAGCGCGCCAATCATGCTGCCGGGGAAGGCGAGCAGCGAACCGGTGCCTGCCATGTTGCGCAGGCAGCTGATGACAAACGCTACGGAAACGGCTTCCTTCGGCCCTAAAATAACGGCGCACAGCACGTTGATGGCGTGCTGGACGGGGAAGCATTTGGAAGCGCCTGCCGGTATGTAAACAATGTGCGCGCTTAATGCGCCGATAGCGACGAGCAGCGCCGCCAAAGTTAATTTATGAATGTTCATCAAAATCACTCCAAAACATAAAAATGACAAAAGTTTCAGCTATAATTTTACTACAATAATATTATACATATTTATACTTGCCGCCGCAAGATAAAAAGGAAAACGCCCCGCCGTGTAGAATTATATAAGCATATTTACAGCAAGCAGCCTTTGGAGGGATTTTATATGCAGGTTTTAAACGGAATAAAGGTTATAGATTTCAGCAAATGGCTGCCGGGGCAGTACGCCGGACGTTAAGGGCGACGTTACGCGCGGCTTTACGCCGGAAAAAGAGCCGGGCATGAGCTACTGGCATTTAATGCTGAACCGCAACAAACGCGGCATTACCGTCAACCTAAAAACACCGGCGGGGCGCAAAGTGCTGCTGCGCCTTTTAAAAGAAGCCGACGTTTTTCTGGAAGGCTTCCGCCCGGGATATTTAAAAATGCTGGGGCTGGATTACGAAACTGTCAGCAAAATTAACCCGCGGCTTATTTACTGTTCCATTACCGGCTTCGGGCCGGAGGGCAAATACAAACACATGCCTTCGCACGATTTGAACGTCGTCGGGCTGGCTGGCGTCGATGCGCAGGAGGACGGAACGGATATCAGCGTGCCTTCGGTGCAGGTGGCGGCGCTGGGAAGCAGTTTAAACGCCATCAGCGGCATTTTGCTGGCGCTGTTCGCGCGTGAGCGCACCGGTAGAGGGCAGGCGGTGAACATTGATTTGTACAGCACTGCCATCAACACGCAGATTACCGGCATTAGCAGCGTCATCGGCTGCCGCGAAACGGGTATGCCTTCCTTCGGCCGCACGGCATCGCACTATTACAGCGTTTACCAAACCAGGGACGGGCGCTGGCTCAGCATCGGCACGATTGAGCCGAAGTTCTGGCAGAAGATGTGCGAGCTGATTGAAAAGCCGGAATTAAAAGACCGCCAGTTTGATTTTGCCCATTCGGCAGAGCTGAAAAAGATTCTGGCTGAAGCCTTCCGGCAGAAAACACAGGCGGAATGGCTGGAACTTATCGGTAAGGACGAGTTTTGCGTAACGCCCGTGCGCACTTTGCTGGAGGCTTTGGACAGCGACTTGACGACGGAGCAGTGCGATATGCTGCTGACTAAAGAAGAAGATTTCGGTAACTATACCTATGTAAAACCGGCGGTGAAGCTGTCGGAAACAGCGGGCGCAATCAGCCGCCGCGCGCCGTATTTGGGCGAGCATACGGACGAAGTGCTGGCTGGGCTTGGCTATACAACAGAAGAAATCGCCGCCATGCGCGCAAAAGGAGAGATTTGAATGGCATTAAAAAATATAGGCAAATTACTGGGCGGGCTGCTGTTTGCCGTGTATCTGCTGCTCGGCAGCGTGCTTCCGGCAGAAGCGGGCATCATCAGCAAGCAGCAGGAAATTGAAATGGGGCGCGAAACTGCGATGGCGCTGGAAGCAAAATACGGCGTGGTGCAGGACTACGAATTGCAGGAGCGCGTCAACCGAATCGGGCAAAGCCTTGTTGCCGTCAGCGACAGGCAGGATTTACAGTACAGCTTTAAGGTACTGAACTGCGACGAAGTAAATGCTCTGGCCTGCCCGGGCGGCTTTGTGTATGTGTTTAAAGGCTTGATTGATTACATGCCGAGCGATGCGGAACTGGCGGGCGTGCTGGGGCATGAGGTGAGCCATATTGTTGAAAAGCATACCGTACACCAGATTGAAAAACAGCTTTTAACAACTTTGCTTTTAGCAGTCGCCACCAAGGGCGATATGGGGCTGACGGGGCTGGCGTCGCAGGCTTTGGCGGCAGGCTACAGCCGTACCGATGAACGCGGCGCGGACAAAGAAGGCTTTAACCTGTGCGTGGCGGCGGGCTATAATCCGTACAGCATGGTGCTGACCATTAACAAGCTGGAAGATTTGTCCAAGGAAAAAGGCAACCCGGGCTACGGTCTGTTCAGCAGCCATCCGGAACCGGAAGAACGCCTGAAACGCGTGATGAAACAGATTAAAAAGCTGGACCCGCACCCGGACATTACCGTGCATGAAGATGGCACGGCAACCGTGCATGAGGGCGACTGGACTTTCAACATCAGCGAAAAAATCGGTAACGACAAGCCGGAATACCGTGCCTATATGCTGGCAGGTTCGCTGTATGTGGCGCGCCAGCGCGGACCGATTGACCCGTACCGCTTTATTGTGTACGACAACGGCGGCAGCGCAACGCTGTATTATGAGGACATTCAGCTCTTAACCGTGTATAATCAGGACGCTTACGCCGCAGGCTTCGGCGACGCGGGAAGCTACGCAAACGCATGCAGCCAGCTTCTGCGCGAATGGGCACCCATTGCCAACGCCAACGACGCCGCGGATAACGACAAAGATAAGGATAAAAAGAAGAAATCCAAAGACTAAAACGCAAAACAAAAACACCTGCTACCTTACGGTAACAGGTGTTTATTTTGCTTATTGCTTAAATAACCGTTAAATTATTTGTTGAAGTAACGGACAAGCAGGCCTGCGAAAGCTCTGCCATGGCGAGCTTCGTCACGTGCCATTTCATGAACGGTGTCATGGATAGCGTCGAGGCCGAGTTCTTTAGCGCGTTTTGCAAGGTCGGTTTTGCCTGCGGTTGCGCCGTTTTCAGCTTCTACGCGCATTTCAAGGTTCTTTTTGGTGCTGTCGGTAACAACTTCGCCGAGCAGTTCAGCAAATTTAGCTGCGTGTTCTGCTTCTTCGTAAGCAGCTTTTTCCCAGTACAGGCCGATTTCAGGATAACCTTCGCGATGAGCAACGCGAGCCATAGCAAGGTACATGCCTACTTCGCAGCATTCGCCGTTGAAGTTAGCGCGCAGATCGTTTTTAATATCTTCGGGAACGTCTTTGGCTACACCAACAAAATGTTCTGCAGCCCAGGTCATTTCACCTTTCATTTCTACAAATTTGGAAGCCGGAGCTTTGCACTGCGGGCAGTATTCCGGAGCAGCTTCACCTTCATAAACATAGCCACAAACCTGGCAAACAAATTTTTTCATTATTCATTCCTCCATTAAAGTACAATAAAGTGTAATTTGTTTTGTGCGGCAATCAGTACCGCTTACAGTATTGATTGTAACACGGCAGTGATAAGTTGTCAATAATAATTATTATTTATTGACGCATTTTAAATTAAAATTTTTGTGAAATGCAATTAAAATATCCGCCGCGGCGGGATAAGGCAAAATTTAGCGTTACTATTGTAGAATGACGCAGAACTTGCTATAATATACAGAAGATACCGGAGGTACGATATGGAAAAGTTTATTGTTACATTAAATTGCCATGCCCATTATGGTTACGTTGAATATGACCCCGCAACCAAAACGGCAAAAGTTTGCCTTGACGTGCCCGAAGCAAAGGCGCGCGTTGAAGAATTTTTGCAGAAACCGCTGACGCTGGATTTGCCGGAAGGCGATACCATCCGCCAGTTTGTAACCAAAACCTTAATGCCGCTTGACAGCTTGGAAAACTTTAAGGTTTGCCTTGGCAGGCTTTGGGTTAATACAGATGTCAGGGTTGAGTGGAGCATGCCTCCCGGAGCAATGGCTGAACTGTAATTGCCGTTATTTTAATTGAACAGCTTATTTTGGTTCCGTAGCTCAGTTGGATAGAGCATTCGCCTCCTAAGCGAAGGGTCGGCAGTTCGAATCTGCCCGGGATCACCAGTAAATATGCGCACTTGCAAGTAATTGTGGGTGCGTTTTTTGTTTTTTACGATGGTTATTTTGGTTGTAATTTTAAAATTTTACAACTATATTTTTCTTCGGTACTTTTTGCCAGTCAAACAGTGGGATGAGTTCAGCAGCTTTAATTGCTTCTTCTTTATCAATAACTCCTGCGAGGCAGGCGAGTTTGCCAATAACGGCTTCCGGCGTTTTATAGTGCTGGCGCAGCGCGCCCATGTCCAGATCAAGGTCGCGTTTGGCAAGGCGGCGTCCGTCCGGCGCTGTCAGCAGCGGCAGGTGTCCAAACTGCGGCGCGTTAAAGCCAAGCTGCTTGTACAGATAAAGCTGCGGCGCGGTGGAAGTCAGTAAATCGCTGCCGCGGATAACTTCCGTGACATTCATCAGCGCGTCGTCGATGACGACGGCAAGCTGGTACGCGTAGATGCCGTCGCTGCGCCGCACAATGAAGTCGCCCCATTCACGCGCAAGGTTAAGGCTTTGCCTGCCGTAATGCAAATCATCAAACGTAACATCAGCACCCGGCACCTTAATGCGCCATGCGCATTTATGCGCGCCCGCAAGTTTTGCGGCGCGCTGTGCCGCCGTTAAACGGAGGCAGGTGCCGGGGTACACAAAATGCCCGTCGCTGGAGTGCGGTGCGCTGGCGGCATGCAGCTCGGCGCGGCTGCAAAAGCAGGGGTAAATTAAATCCTGCGCCGCAAGTTCATCAAAGTATTTTTTGTATATCCCGCTGCGGCGGCTCTGGTAGTATTCGTCAGCAGGTTTATCCGGCACTGCGCCGTAATCCCAGTCTAAACCTAGCCACAGCAAATCATCTATCAGCACGCGCGCTTTTTCTTCCGTGCAGCGCGAGGTGTCAAGGTCTTCAATGCGCAGCAGCATGTTGCCGTTTTGGCTGCGCGCGCTAAGCCACGCCAGCAGAGCGCAAAAAATGTTGCCAAGGTGCATTCTGCCGCTGGGCGACGGCGCAAAACGCCCGCAGATTTTATTTTCAGCCATTGTTAAGCTCCTTTAACGTTAATTTACTTTGCTTTTTTGCCTTTTTGCGGTACAATATAATTACGTGGGCATATGCCCTGTTAATTAAGGAGGAAAATTTTGGTAAGAAAAACTTCGGAAATGGTGGAAGCCGGTATTTTAGCGGCGGTTGCCGTTTTGTTTGCCTTTCTTGGCGCATATCTGCCCGTGCTGGGCGCGCTGTTTAATTTGCTGTGGCCGGTGCCGGTGGCAGTGTGCGGCATGCGCAACGGCCTGCGCTGGAGCGTGATGACTTTAATCGTCGCCTGCGCGGTAATCGGTTCGCTGCTGGGGCCTTTGCAGTCGCTTTCCATTATGGCAATGTTCGGACTGATGGGGTTGGTGCTTGGCGAGTGCCTGCACCGCGGTTACAGGCCGGTTAAAACGCTGCTGTTTTCATCGGTGGCAACACTTATTTCCATTATATTAAGCATCGGTCTTGGCATGCTGGTGCTGGGCACCGACCCGGTGAACCTGATGTTTGAAGGCATGGAGCAGGCGATGCAGGAAAGCACCGTTTATTACCGTGAAGCCGGTATGAGCGAGGAGCAGATTGCCGCTGCCGTTAAAGAATTTACTTGCAACTATTCGTTTAATCCTGCCGGGTTCGCTGGTGGTATGTTCGCCGATACTGGCGTTTGCCAACTACATGGCGGCGCGCAAAATTCTTGGCAAAATGGGCGTGGCATTTGAGCCGCTGCCGCCGTTTACGCACTGGCGCGTGCCGGAATATTTTATCTGGCCTTACGGCATATCCGTCATGGTGGTTTCGTTCTGGCGAGATGCGCCGCAGCTTGTTTATGATTTGGCAATGAACCTGCAAATGGTTGTCAGCGTCGTCTTTTTCTTTCAGGGGCTGGCAGTTGTTTACTGGTGGATTAATAAAAACCAAAAGCCGCAGTGGTGGGGCACAATAGCAGTTATTCTGGCATTTGCGGTGCAGGTGTTTTCCGTAATGATAGTACTTTTGGGTGCGTTTGAATCCGTTTTTGACTACCGTAAATTAAAGGAACGCAGCCTGTAAAGGGAGCGGTAAAAATGTTTAATAAAATCTGGAACTTTTGGAACGACACGGCTGGTGGTGGCTGCCTGTGGGTTTAGCTGCGATGGGCGGTTTATACTGGTACAGCCGCCGCAGCTTTTATAATAAGGAAATCCAGTTTAACGGCTACCTTGACAATATTGTGCGCAACATTGAGCGCACCAGCCATTACGCCGTGCAGAACCTTGACGTGGCGATGGCGGTGTTCGGGCAGGACGGCAAATTGCAGTGGAAAAACGAGCTGTTTGCCGAATATGCCGGTTACGCAGGTGTAAAAAACGTGGACGGCAAACGCCCGGAAGAAATTTTTGACCTGCCGGAAAATGCCTTTGATACTTTAAGCATTAAGGACGGCGAGCGCCTGCTTTTGATTGACGGGCGTTATTACAAGCTGCGCCACTGCCGCGTGTCTGCGGGCGGCAACAGCAAAAAGGACGGCGGCAAAGGCTTCAGCCTGATTTTTTACTTAACCGATGTGACGGATTTTGAACTGCTGCGCCAGAAATACGCTAACGAAAAGCTGTGCCTTGCCTATGTGCGTTTTGATAACTACGAGGACGTTACCAAGGGCATGGTCGAAAGCGCGCGTGCCAATATCTCCGGCGAGGTTAACGAGGTTTTGAGCAAATGGGCCGAAGAAGAAAGCGGCTTTATCCTTGCCAATAATAAGGAAAGCT
The DNA here is from genome assembly GCA_949287345.1 of uncultured Phascolarctobacterium sp. GTDB lineage: Bacteria > Bacillota > Negativicutes > Acidaminococcales > Acidaminococcaceae > Fusicatenibacter_A. The sequence goes on from CASEGD010000014.1 coordinate 25,605, forward strand.
TTCTTATCGGCATCAATCAGGCTTCCTTGCAGGACTTAATGGAAAAGAAATTCCCTGTACTGGATAAGATACACGAAATTCAGGTCGGCAACAAAATTACGCCAACTATCAGCGTGGGCATTTCCTGCGACGGGCGCAGCCTTGAAGAAGTAAGCCTTAACGCGGCCAAAGCGCTTGATCTGGCATTGGGGCGCGGCGGCGACCAGGTAGTTGTCACTATCGGCGGCAACATGCAGTTTTTTGGCGGCGTTACAACCGTTACTGCCAAAAGTACGCGCGTGCGTGCCCGCATTGTGGCGCATACCGTGCATGAGATGATGGCTAACGCCGAAAAAATCTTTATCATGGGGCACACCATGGAAGATTTTGACGCTGTCGGCAGTGCGATTGGCATGGCCAAGATGGCGCGCAGCCTGAACAAGGAAACCTACATCGTCGTCAGCGGGCGGAACGAATCGGTAACTAAAATTGCCGAAGCTCTGCGCAGCAACGATATGAAGCTGATGGACGAGGACGATGTTTACGCCGATATCATGGTTGAAGAAGAAGAAGCGCTGAAGCATATTACGCCCAAGTCG
>CASEGD010000015.1 GCA_949287345.1 uncultured Phascolarctobacterium sp.
ATTATCGATTCTAAAAACGCCCTTACGACGTTGGGGTCGAAGTCGGTGCCGGATTTGTCTTTCATCTCTTTAATTGCTTCCAGCGGCGTTTTTTGCCAGTAGTGGGTGCAAGGGTTGACAATGCGGTCGTAGTAGTTTGCTACGGCGATTATGCGCGCGCCAAGGGGAATGTTTACACCCTTTAAGCGTTTGGGGTAACCGGTGCCGTCCCATTTTTCGTGGTGGCTGTAAATGATATCAATAATATGGGTAAATTCCGGAATGTTTTCCAGAATGCTCGCCCCGGCCTGGCAGTGGCGTTTGTAGGTGGCAAGCTCGCGCGTGCTTAAATACGGCGATTTTTTTAATATCGCGTTAGGCACGGAAAGATGCCCGATGTCATGCAGAAGCGCGGCGCTTTTAATAGAGGCGATTTCTGCCGGGGGCAGGCCCAGTTTGGCCGCTATGCACGCCGAATAGTTGGCAACCTGCTGGCTGTGCATGTACAATGCCGTGTCCTTCTTTTGCAGCAGCGTCAGCAGCGAGTTGCATATCTCACGTATGTTGTTTTCTTTTGGAAAGTCCAGTACCTGGGGTAAAGCGATCATAAAACAACCATCCTGTCAAAAATCCGTCCAATCAAATCTTGCACATAATAGTATACTACAACGCGGCAAAATATCAAAGGGGATTTTAAGAAAAATTTTTATCGCCGGGGGCTTGCAATTTTTTTACCAGCGGATATAATTATAATGCAGCTCAGGTCTGTGGTTGCAAGTCGATGCCAGTTGCGGGCAAAACGATCCACGTAAGCAGTTAAAATTGACTGTGAGCACGGCGCAGCTTAGAGGTAAGTCCTGCCGCGAAAAGCGAGAGGGGTAGTAGTGGGGAGCGCAAGGCTTAGGAGCGAACCCTCCGGCAGGCGGGTGTGGGGGCGAAGACCAGGTCAGCTGAGTTGCTTTAATTTATAAAAATTAGCCCTTTTTGCATATTTTTACTTGTGCAGAAGGGCTTTTGGTTTTATAATATAGTTTATTACAACAATGCCTTACGGCAGATACTGGAGGGGGATAACCTGATGAAAAAAGTTTTAGTGTTTATGATGGCTGTTTTGATGCTGGCAGCTTTGGCAGTTGCAGGCTGCGGCGGCAGCGATGAAAAAGAAGCGGGCGGCGAAAAAATTATGCGCGTCGGCACGGAGCCTTCGTTTGCACCGTTTGAAATGCAGGCGGAGGGCAGCGAGGAGCTGACCGGCTTTGACATGGATTTAATCCGCGCTATCGGCAAGCACCTTGGCTATAAGGTGGAAATCAGCGCCATGGGCTTTGACGCTTTAATCCCTGCCTTGCAGGCGGATAACATTGACGTTGCGCTGGCCGGCATGAGCATTACCGAGGAGCGCAAGCAGCAGGTAATTTTTTCCGACCCGTATTATAAATCCGGCTTACTTGTAATGGTGCCGAAGGATAACAACGACATTAAGAGCATCGACGACCTGAAGGGCAAGCGCATTGCCGTGCAGATTGGCACTACCGGCGCTTTCCGTGCGGAAAAGGTTGAGGGCGCAAAGGTTACCGCGTTTAACGATAACGGCAGCGCGGTGCTGGAGATGAAAAACGGTGCGGCCGACGCTGTTATTAACGACGCGCCTGTATTAAAATACTTTTTGGCGCAGGGCGGCAGCGAATATGCCAAAACCGTCGGTGAAGTGCTGAACGCCGAAGATTACGGCATTGCCGTAAAAAAAGGCAACGACAAGCTGGCGGCAGAGATTAACAAGGCGCTGAACGACCTGAAAGCAAACGGCGAATTTGACAAGATTTACAATAAATGGTTCGGCGAAGCTAAATAATGATTTTTTATGCAGCTTTTTGTAAGTTTTTTATCATTTAACACTTGCTTAACCTGCTGTTTAGAGCTATAATATTTTAACAGATGAAAGTTTTGTAAATTTATGCGTGTGGAGGTTATGTTTATGAAAAAATTATTAGTGTTTATGATGGCTGCACTGATGCTTGTGGCTTTAGCGGTTACCGGCTGCGGCGGCGAAGAAAAGAAAGCCGCGGAAGCTCCGGAAAAGGTTCTGCGCGTTGCTACCGAACCGACCTTTGCTCCGTTTGAGTTCCAGGAAGAAGGCAGCGATAAGCTATCCGGCTTCGATATGGATTTAATCCGTGCTATCGGCGCTAAAATGGGCTATAAAGTAGAAATTGCCAACATGGGCTTTGATGCTCTTATCCCGGCGCTGAACACCGGCAACATTGACGTTGCCATTGCCGGCATGAGCATTACCGACGAAAGAAAACAGGCTGTAGGCATGTCCGACCCGTACTATACTTCCGGCCTTATCGTTATGGTTCAGAAAGACAACAACGATATCAAGAGCATTGAAGATTTGAAGGGCAAACGCATTGCCGCACAAATCGGCACCACCGGCGCTGCTAAAGCACACAGCGTTGAAGGCGCAGTTGTTACCGAATTCAACACCAACACCGAATCCGCTATGGAACTGACCAACGGCGGCGTTGACGCAGTTATCAACGACAGCCCGGTTATCGGTTATTATCTGGCACAGGGCGGCAGCGAAGTTGCCAAAACCGTTGGCGACGTTATGGAAGCTGAACAGTATGGCATTGCCGTTAAAAAAGACAACACCAAACTGCTTGAGGACATTAACAAAGCCCTTGCTGAGCTGAAAAAAGACGGCGAATACGACAAGATTTACAAAACCTGGTTCGGTGAAGTGAAGAAATAAGCATTGAGCCTGAATGCGGGGTACACTGGCGGCGACGAAGGTGGGCCCCGTATTTTATTTATTGCAGGCTGACGGGAAGGAACGAAAACTTCTATGGAATTGAATTTTGAACTTATTCAGGGCGCTATACCGCTTTTGCTGGCAGGCGCGGGCATTACGCTGGAAATTACAGCCATGAGCGTGGGCTTCGGCCTTCTGATTGGCATGATTATCGGCGTGGCGCGCCTTGCAAGCGTTAAACCGGTGCGTTATGCTGCCAATTTTTATGTAGATTTTATTCGCGGTACGCCGCTTCTGGTACAAATCTTTCTGGTTTATTTTGCGCTGCCGACGATTATCGGCCAGCGTATTGACCCGTTTTTTGCGGCAATCTGCGCGTGCTCCATCAACAGCGGCGCTTACATTGCCGAAATTTTCCGCGCAGGCATCCAGTCTATCGACAAGGGCCAGATGGAAGCGGGCCGTTCGCTGGGCATGACCTGGTACCAGACGATGCGCTATGTTATCATGCCGCAGGCATTTAAGCGCATTATTCCGCCGCTCGGCAACGAATTTATCGCCATGCTGAAGGATTCCTCGCTGGTTTCCGTTATCGGCTTTGAAGAACTGACAAGGCGCGGTCAGCTGATTATTGCCCGCACCTACGCTTCTTTTGAAATCTGGCTGGCGGTTGCCGTAATTTACCTTATTATGACCTTTACGGTTGCACGCCTTGTTGGGCTGATGGAGCGGAGGTTTGACACGAAATGACGACTGAAATGATTAAAATTACCGGGCTGAAGAAAAATTACGGCAGCCTTGAAGTTTTAAAGGGCATTGACCTGACGATTGCCGAAAAGGAAGTAGTGGTAATCATCGGCCCCAGCGGCAGCGGCAAAAGTACGCTGCTGCGCTGCATGAACTACCTTGAAGAACCTACCGAAGGCACGATTGTTGTGGACGGCATTAAGCTGGACGGCGAAGCCAATATCAACGAAGTGCGCAAGGAAGTAGGCATGGTATTCCAGCGTTTTAACCTGTTCCCACACATGACTGTTCTGGACAACCTTGTGCTTGCGCCGATGAAGGTACGCGGCATCAGCCGTAAGGACGCCGAAGCTACCGCGATGGAGCTGTTGGGCAAGGTAGGCCTTTCTGATAAGGCGTCTTCCTACCCCGACCAGTTAAGCGGCGGCCAGCAGCAGCGTGTTGCCATTGCCCGCGCGCTGGCGATGAAGCCGAAAGCACTTTTGTTTGACGAACCGACCTCTGCGCTTGACCCGGAAATGATTAAAGAAGTGCTGGACGTTATGAAAACGCTGGCCAACGAAGGCATGACGATGGTTGTCGTTACGCACGAAATGGGCTTTGCGCGCGAAGTGGGCGACAGGGTGCTGTTTGTTGACGAAGGTAAAATTTTAGAGCAGGGCGCGCCCGACGATATCTTTTTGCATGCTAAGGAAGAACGCACACGCAGCTTCCTCTCCAAAATTTTATAAGCAAACTGTTACAATTTTATCATACTGTAAACTCGTGCAGAAAAAAGACTTTTTTGCACGAGTTTTTGTAATTTTTTGCAGGAGTTTTAATTATTGCGGCGAATACTAATAATAACAAACAAAGAGTTTGTTATCCCGGACCTCGGGATTAAGGAGGGATAATTTATGAACGTTAACGTAAGAGGAAAGAACATTGTTGTAACACCGGCGCTCAAAGAGTATGTTGAAAAGAAAATCACGAAAATCACCAGGCAGTTTAAAACCGTTGGCGATATCAGCGCAGTGCTGAAAGTTGAAAAAGGCAACCACATCGTAGAAATTACCGTTCCTGCCAGCGGCATTTTAATCAGAGCCCAGGAAACCACGAAAGACATGTACTCATCCATTGATTTGGTAGTGGAAAAAATCGAACGCCAGGTACATAAATATAAAACACGCCTCGCTAAACGTAAATACAGCAACTTTGTAGAACCGGTACCTGTAACCGAGGTGGAAGCAGCACCGGATGAAGAATTCAAGATTATCAAGAACAAGAAGTTCTCGATGAACCCGATGACGGCTGAAGAAGCAATCCTGCAAATGAACCTTCTGGATCATGACTTCTTCGTATACTTCGACCCCGACTATGGCGGAGTAAATGTTGTATACCGCCGCAAAGACGGCAACTATGGCCTGCTTCAGCCGGAATTAAAATAACTTTACATTGATTTCACAAAAAAGCCCGGGACAAAGCTCCCGGGCTTTTGACTTTTTGGTACGATTTTGATAAAATTATACATTAGTATAGTGTTTATAAAACACGGAAATTTAAGGAGTGAGAGTGTTGCTCGAAGGTTTATTGAAAAAGATTTTTGGTGACCCGAATGCCAAGGAATTGAAAGACATTCAGGGCATTGTCGATAAAATCAACGCGTTGGAACCCGAAATGCAGGCATTAAGCTCGGCCAACCTTGCCGCCAAAACCGGCGAGTTCAAGCTGCGCCTTGCCAAGGGCGAAACCCTTGATGATATTCTGCCGGAGGCTTTTGCCGTTGTGCGCGAAACCAGCAAGCGCGTTACCGGCATGCGCCATTTTGATGTACAGCTGATTGGCGGCGTGGTGCTGCACCGCGGTAAAATTGCCGAGATGCGTACCGGCGAAGGCAAAACGCTTGTTGCAACCCTGCCTGCGTACTTAAACGCGCTTACCGGCAAGGGCGTGCATGTTGTTACCGTCAACGATTACCTGGCGCGTCGCGACAGCGTTGACATGGGCCGCATTTATAAAGCGCTGGGCCTTAACGTAGGCCTTATTGTACACGATATGGATTACCCCGACCGCAAAGCCGCTTACGCTGCCGATATTACTTACGGCACCAACAACGAATTCGGCTTCGACTATCTGCGCGACAACATGGTTGTTGATGAAAACCAGATGGTACAGCGCGAGCTGAACTTCTGTATCGTCGATGAGGTTGACAGTATCTTAATCGACGAAGCGCGTACCCCGCTGATTATATCCGGCCCGGGCGAAAAATCCACCGACCTGTACCGCGTGCTGGCACACGTTGTTTCCAACATGAGTGAGGGCGAGGATTACACCGTCGATGAAAAACAGAAAACCGTTGCACCGACGGAAGCCGGTATCGCTAAAGCGGAAAAAATGCTGGGCATTTCCAACCTGTATGACGCTGAACACGGCGTGGACTTCTCGCATCACCTGATGTGCGCTTTAAAAGCCAAAGCCATTATGCACCGCGACAAGGACTACGTTGTTAAGGACGGCCAGGTTATCATCGTCGATGAATTTACCGGACGTTTGATGTTCGGCCGCCGCTTCTCCGAAGGCCTGCATCAGGCTATTGAAGCCAAGGAAGGCGTTAAGGTTGAACGCGAAAGCCAGACGCTGGCGACGATTACCTTCCAGAACTACTTCCGTATGTACAACAAGCTGAGCGGCATGACCGGCACGGCCAAAACGGAGGAACAAGAGTTCCAGAAGATTTACGGTCTGGACGTTATCGTTATCCCGACCAACAAACCGATGATCCGTATCGACTATCCGGACGTTATCTATAAAACCAAACGCGCCAAGTACAAAGCCGCCGTTGCGGAAATTGAAGAATGCCATAAATCCGGCCGCCCGGTACTGGTTGGCACAACCTCTATCGCGCAGTCCGAGGAGCTTTCCGCCATGCTGAAACGCCGCGGCATCCCTCATAACGTGCTGAACGCAAAATACCACGAAAAAGAAGCGGAGATTATCTCCCATGCAGGCCAGTACGGCGCTGTAACCATTGCCACCAACATGGCAGGCCGCGGTACCGATATCGTGCTGGGCGAGGGCGTGCCTGAACTGGGCGGCCTCCACATTCTCGGCACGGAACGCCACGAAAGCCGCCGTATTGATAACCAGCTGCGCGGACGCTGCGCCCGTCAGGGTGACCCGGGTTCTTCCAAATTCTTCCTGTCTTTGGAAGACGATTTGATGCGCCTGTTCGGCAGCGACAACATCTCCGGCATTATGGACAAGCTGGGCATGGAAGAAGACGAGCCGATTGAGCACAAGCTGGTAACCAAATCCATCGAATCTGCACAGAAGAAGGTAGAAGCGCGCAACTTCACCATCCGTAAACAGGTTCTGGAATACGACAACGTAATGAACCAGCAGCGCGAGGTTATTTACAGCCAGCGCCGCAAAATTTTGCAGCAGGCCAATCTGCGCGATACCATTATGGAAATGGTGCATAAGGTTGTTGACCGCACCATGGCAATGTACGCTCCGCCGGAAGTTTATTCCGAAGACTGGGATTTGCAGGCACTCATCAACTACGCCGAAGAATTCTATGCTCCGCGCGGACTTTTGACCGTTGAATATTTGCAGAACCTCAGCCGTGAGGAACTGGAGGAATACCTGCATAAAGTAGCCGACGAGCATTACGCTGAACGCGAAGCCGCCATTACGCCCGAGCTGATGCGCGAGCTGGAAAACCTTGTAATGCTGAAGGTTGTGGACAACCACTGGATGGAACATCTGGACGCCATGGACATGCTGCGTGAAGGCGTGGGCCTGCGCGCATACGGCCAGAAAGACCCGCTGGTTGAATATAAATTTGAAGCCTACGATATGTTCCAGGCTATGATTGACGCTATTCAGGACGACGTTGTACGCTACATTTACCGCGTAAACGTAGTTACCCAGCCGAAGGTTGAGGACCGCCTTGAAAACGCATCGACCAACGCACAGGACGAAGGCACGAAACAGCCTGTCGTTAAAAAGGAAGAACCGGGCCGCAACGACTCGTGCCCCTGCGGCAGCGGCAAAAAATATAAAAACTGCTGCGGCAAAGATAAATAAGCACAGCTTATAAATAAATTTACCTACGAAGGGATGTGAATTTGGTGCTGATAGAGGAATACAAACCGGAAATATCCGCATTAAAGCAAAAATTAGAGGAAATGAGGGGATCTCTTTGACGTCGCTGTCAAAGAGGACCGCATTGCCGAATTAGAACATAAAATGGGCGCGCCCGATTTCTGGGACGAGCCGGAAGCCGCGCAGAAAACCGCGCAGGCTGTTACCCAGCTTAAAGCTGAAGTTGAAACCGTATATAACCTTGAACAGCGTCTTGACGATCTGGAAGTAATGGTGGAGCTGGCTCTGGAAGAACCGGATTCCGGCATGGAGGACGAACTGGCAAGCGGGCTGGAAGCTGCCAAAGCCGAGATTGAGCATCTGGAGCTTGGCATGCTGCTTAACGGCGAATACGACGCCAACAACGCCATTTTAACCCTGCACGCAGGTGCGGGCGGCACGGAAGCACAGGACTGGACGAGCATGCTTTTGCGCATGTTTACCCGTTACGCCGAGCGCGAAGGCTTCCAGATTGAAATGCTGGACTATCTGCCGGGCGATGAAGCGGGCGTAAAAAGCGCTACGCTGCAAATCAACGGGCACAACGCTTACGGCTATCTGCGCAGCGAAAAGGGCGTACACCGCCTGGTGCGCATTTCCCCGTTTGACGCCAACGCACGCCGCCATACATCCTTTGCGGCGGTTGACGTTATGCCGGAGCTGGACGACAGCGTCGATATTAAAATCGACCCGTCCGATTTGAAGGTTGACACCTACCGTGCCAGCGGTGCGGGCGGCCAGCACGTTAACAAAACAAGCTCCGCCGTGCGCATGACGCATATTCCGACCGGCATTATCGTACAATGCCAGAACGAACGCTCGCAGATTCAGAACCGCGAACGCTGCATGCAGCTGTTACGCGCTAAATTATACGAATTTGAACGCGCTAAACAGGAAGCGCTGAAAAACGATATCGCCGGTGATTATCAGGAAATCGAATGGGGCAGCCAGATCCGCTCCTATGTTTTCCAGCCGTACAAGCTGGTTAAGGACCACCGCACCGGCGCGGAAACAGGCAATGTGCAGGCCGTAATGGACGGCGGCATCGACCTGTTTATCGAAGCATATTTACGTTCCCAGCAAAAGAAACTGTAATTTGCTGATTGGTGGAGATAGCGATGAAAAGCCGTTTTAATCCTGTCCTGATTATAGTTATGCTCATCGGGCTTATCGGCGCGGTGTGGCTTAATTACACCAGGTATCAGATTGAAGAACAGAATAAAACCGTGGAAATGGCAATGGAGTACGAAGGCTTGCAGCACCTTGCCGATTGGGAAGGGCTGCCCTTTGAAACCGTTCTGAAGGATTTTAAGGACGCCGGTGTTACTTCACTGATTGTTTTTGACACTACCTTGCAGAAGCTGAACGACAAGGGAATTGTTTATGCAACGCCGGGGCGTGAGCTTATGCAGAATGGTACTGCCGGAAGCAGGTTCAGCGCCGTGCCGCAGCAGCAGCTTGTGGCAGACGCCGTTTACATTACGGAGGGCAGCTCGCCTGTCGCTTTTAAAGAAGTGGAACAGGATTTGCACCTGCGTTATGCAGATAACCGCATTGCCGTTGTCAGCGAAAGCCCGCGCATTATCCGTGTTCTGGGCGACCCGCGCATTATCGAAAAAGACAATTACGATACCAAGCAGCCGCTGATGCAGGCGCCGCTGGGTCTTTCCACGGAAGAAATGCAGACGGTGGCGAGTGCAGGCTTTAACGTTATCGTGCGCCCGCAAAACTATCTGCCTGTTACGGAAGCGCAGATTGACTGCGTTTTTGACCGCATCGACAAATCCGGTGCGAACGTAGTTTCCTACATCGGCTGCGGCAAAGAAGTTGTCGGCTTCCCGGACAAGCTTGATTACATGGCTGAAAAGCTGCTGGAACGCGATATGGTGTTCGGCATGGTTGAACACTATACCCAGTTACAGTTTGCGCCGATGGAAGGCTTAATCCCGCTGGCGGAAAAAATGGATTACCAGGTGGCGCGTTCCTACATCATCGGCCAGGATGAACAGCGCAAGCTGAAAATGCCCGAGGCTTTGCGCCGCTGGGCACTGACGGACGAAGAACGCAACATCCGCATTAACTATATTAAACCCTTTATGTTGCCGCAGAACGGGCAGGATATTTTAGAACTGAATCTTGATTACGTAAGCAGCATTGCAAGCGATGTGCAGGCGCGCGGCTTTAAGCTGGGCACCAGCGATGTGTTTGCCAACCCGGACGGCAGCAATACGGGCTACTTCCCGGATAAAAAGCTGCTGATTTTACCGGCGCTGGCCGTTGTGGCGGCCTGCCTGATGTACATCAGCCTGACCTTTGGCTTTTTGCCGTTCAAATGGCAGAACATCATCATGGCTTCTTCCGGCTTATGCGTGGCATGCCTGCTGCTTAAAGCGCAGTCGCCGCTTTTGCGTCAGGCTCTGGCCTTTGCTTCGGCCTGCGTGTTCCCCGTGCTTTCCATGATTGTAATTGTGGAGTGGTGGGAGAGCGTTAAAGTGCGCTGCAAATGCCTTGTGCAGTTTATTATGCGTACCACTGTGCAGCTTGGCCTTGCCGTGCTGATGTCGCTGTGCGGCGCGGCGATGATTTCCGCGCTTCTGGGCGATGTACGCTTCTTTTTGGAAATTGATATTTACCGCGGCGTTAAGCTTACCTTCATTATGCCGGTGCTGTTAATGCTTTTGTGGTACGTCAAACGCTTCAACGTGTTTGGCGGCAAAACCGGCGGCGGTATTATCGACGACATCCGTTATCTGTTATTGACGCATATCCGCCTGGAGCACCTGTTTATTTTGGGTGTGCTGGCGTTTGTGGCATATATTTTTGTAGGGCGCAGCGGCCATACTTCCGGCGTGCCTGTTTTGGGCATCGAGCTTAAAATGCGCGCCATGCTGGAGCAGCTGATGTACGCACGCCCGCGTACCAAGGAATTTATGATTGGCCATCCGGCCTTTTTCGTAGCGGCTTATGCCGCCTATTACAAAGCGCCGCGCCTGTGGCAGATGATTTTAGTGGCAGGCGCAGTAATCGGGCAGGGCAGCCTTGTGCAGACCTTTGCGCATATGCGCACGCCCGTGATTATGAGCTATATCCGTGCGCTGGACGGCTACTGGCTGGGCGCGCTAATCGGCATTTGTGCCGTTATTGTACTTAATTTGTTAATGCCTTATTTACAGAAATGGCAGAGGAGATATTTGGGTAATGAATAAAATTGTCATTTCCGGATATTACGGATTTGCCAATGCCGGCGACGAAGCCATGCTTACTTCAATAGTAAGGGCTTTGCGCGGGGTGCAGCCGGATATTGATTTGACGGTCATCTCCGGCAACCCTGCCGAAACGGCCGCCAAACATAAGGTAAAAAGCATTTACCGTTTTAATTTTTGCGAGATATATAATGCCGTTAAAAATGCCGATATGCTTTTAAGCGGCGGCGGCAGCCTTTTGCAGGACGTTACCAGCCTGCGCAGCCTGTTTTATTATCTGTTCATTATCTCAATGGGCAAAATGGCGGGCAAAAAGGTGCTGCTGTATTCGCACGGCATCGGGCCTATCCGTAATGCGCTGGCAAGGCGCTTAACAAAATTTGTCTGCGGCAAAGCGGATTTAATTACGGTCAGGGACGCCGATTCCGAAGCGGAGCTTTTAAAAATGGGCTTTGACGGCAGCAATATCATGGTTACTGCCGATTCCGTACTGGCCCTGCCGGTGGCGGATAAAGCAATCGGGCAGAAGATACTGGCAGACGCCGGTGTTGATTTAAACAAACCGGTGCTGGGTATTTCCGTGCGCCCGTGGGCCGACGATATAAATTGCTTTAAGGTAATTGCCGCAGCCTTAAAACAGTTTAAACAGCAGCATGACGCGCAAATTGTGCTGCTGCCCTTGCAGTACCCGACGGATTTAAAAAGCTGCGCTGCTCTGGCGGACTTTTTAAAAATGGAAAGCGGCATTTTCTTTTTGGATAAGCCGTTTACCACGGAAGAATTTTTATCGCTGATAGGCAATTTTAAGCTG
>CASEGD010000016.1 GCA_949287345.1 uncultured Phascolarctobacterium sp.
TCCGAACTGTCGCTGTTTGATGTTACCGAAGCTTCCAACATTATTACCGAAGCCGTTGACCCGGATGCCAACATCATCTTCGGCGCGGTTATTGATGAAAACCTCAAGGATGAAATCCGCGTAACCGTTATTGCTACCGGCTTCAATAAAGAACTGCCGACGCATGGCGGCAGGCCGATGGGCAAAAGCCCCAGCACTTACCAGCAGCCGCACGATATCGACACCAAACCGCATGTAGGCGGCAGCGGAATTATTCACAAACATTCCTCCGATACGGAGATTCCGCCCTGGATTCGCGGTTAATTAAAACCAAATAACGCACTTAAAGCCTCTGTCTGTACGGACAGGGGCTTTTCTATATTTTGGGGCTGATATTTATTGATAAGTAAAATAAACACAAGATGTTGTTTCTTTTAACTTGCTGGTATGGTATAATAAAGCTATCCATTAAATCGAAAACAGGGAAGTGAATGTATGAGATGCCCATTTTGTAATTATCACGACAGCAGGGTTGTGGACTCGCGTTCCGTCGATGACGGCGCTTCTATCCGCCGCAGGCGTGAATGCCCTGACTGCGGGCGCAGGTTTACCACCTACGAAAAATACGAGGAAACTCCGCTGGTTGTAAATAAAAAGGACGGGCGCCGCGAATTGTTTGACAGCAAAAAGCTGCTGAACGGTTTGATTAAGGCCTTTGAAAAACGCCCGATTTCTTACGAGAAAATTAAAGAAATGGCAGACCATATCGAGCGCGAGCTGCGTATGCGCGGCGAATCGGAAGTGCGCAGCGAAGTGATTGGCGAGCTGGTGATGAAGCATCTGGAAAAGACCGACCAGATTGCCTATGTGCGTTTTGCTTCGGTGTACAGGCAGTTTGCCGATGTCAACAATTTTATGCAGGAGCTGCAAAGAATAATCAATAACAACGAAAATAAAGAAAGAAGTGACGCTAACCATGAAAATCCGTAAGCGCGACGGGCGCGTTGTTGCCTTTGATGACAGTAAAATAACGGATGCTATTTTTGAAGCTGCCAAATCCGTCGGCGGCGCAGACCGCGAAATGGCCGTTGAAATTACGCTGGACGTTTTAAAAAGCCTTAAGGCTGAAAACGTGGACGTTGTAGACGTTGAACATGTGCAGGATATTGTTGAAAAGGTGCTGATTGAAAAAGGGCACGCCAGAACAGCCAAGTCCTATATTTTGTACAGGGCAAAACGTACGGATATCCGCAACGCGCGCAGCGAGCTGATGGACACTGTGGCGGAAATTTTGAAGGAAACCGACCGCGACAACGCCAATATTTCCAACTCGCCTTCGGCTAAAATGCTGCAAATCGCGTCGGCTGCCAGCCGCGAATATTACCTGAACCGCGTTATCCCCGAAGAAATGGCTGCGGCGCATAAACGCGGCGATATTCACATTCACGACCTTGATTTTTACGGCAAAACCTTAAACTGCCTTAATATTCCGCTGGGCAGGCTGCTGCATGAGGCTTTATCCGTCCGCCGAAGCGCCCGGGCAGTGCGGCAGCGTTGGCGGCAATTGTGCTGCAAAGCAACCAGAACGATATGTTCGGCGGCCAGTCCTTCGGCTTTTTTGATACCGACATGGCCGATTTTGTAGAGGGCGCTGACGAAAACGAAGTGTTCCAGGCAATGGAGGCGCTGGTTTACAACCTGAACAGCATGCATTCCCGCGCCGGTGCGCAGGTGCCGTTCAGCAGCCTGAACCTTGGCCTTGACACCAGCGAAAACGGCCGCAAGGTTACGCGCAATTTGTTAAAAGCTTACGGCAACGGCCTGGGCCGCGGCGAAAACCCAATTTTCCCGAATGTCATCTTCCGTGTAAAACGTGGCGTTAACCTTGACCCCGGCGACCCGAACTATGATTTGTTCCAGCAGGCTATCGGCGTTGCGGCAAAGCGACTGAACCCGACCTTCAGCTTTATGGATACCACCTTTAACCGCGATTACGATGGTCAGGTAGCTTATATGGGCTGCCGTACGCGCGTTATCAGCAACCGCCATGGTGAAGAAATTACCACCGGCCGCGGCAACCTGTCCTTTACCACCATCAACCTGCCGCGTCTGGCGATTAAGGCGGAGCGCAATATCGACAAGTTCTATCAGATGCTGGACGATATGATGGATTTGGTGGCGGAACAGCTGATGCACCGCTACCACGTTCAGGCTAATCTGCGCGTGCGCGACCTGCCGTTTTTGATGGGGCAGGGGCTGTACATGGGCAGCGATAAGCTGAAAAAGGACGACCGCATTGAACCGGCAATTAAAAACGGCACGCTGACAGTTGGCTTTATCGGCCTTGCCGAAACCCTGACCGCGCTGGTTGGCAAACATCACGGCGAAAGCGAAGAATCGCAGAAGCTGGGCGAAGAAATTATTGCCCATATGCGCAAGCGTGTTGACGAATATGCAGATAAATATGATTTGAATTTCAGCCTGATTGCCACTCCGGCAGAAGGGCTTTCCGGACGCTTCATCCGCATCGACCGCAGGGAATACGGCATTATACCCGGCGTGACCGATAAAGCGTACTATACAAACTCCTTCCATGTGCCGGTTGGCTATCCCATCAGCGCGTTTGATAAGATGCGCCTTGAAGGGCCGTACCACAAATATACCAACGGCGGGCATATCAGCTATGTAGAGTTTGAATCTTCGCCGGTGCATAATTTGCAGGCGGTTGAAGATGTTTTGCGCCACATGCTGGCGTGCGACTGCGGTTACTGCGGCATTAACTTCCCGATTGATTATTGCGAGGACTGCGGCTACACCGGCATTATCGACACCGATTACTGCCCGGTTTGTGAGAAGAAGCTGACGCAGATCCGCCACCGCGTAAATTGCTGCGCAGAATAGGAGGTGCGCCATGCTGAGGGTTGCAGGCATTTTAAACGAATCTATCGTCGATGGCCCGGGCATTCGCACGGTTGTGTTTTTCCAGGGCTGCCCGCGACACTGTGAAGGCTGCCATAACCCGTCCACACTGCCGTTTGAAGGCGGCACGGAATATACGGCGGCTGCTTTGGCGCAGGACGTTGCCTCACGCCTGACCCCGCTGCACAGGGGCATAACCTTAAGCGGAGGCGATCCGCTGGCACAGGCGGACGGCGTGCTGGAGTTTCTGCACGAAATTAAAAAGCTGAAACCGGATTTAAGCGTGTGGTGCTACACCGGTTATGTGTATAATGATGTTAAAGATTTGCTGGTGCTGAACGAGATTGACGTGCTGGTAGACGGGCCGTTTATCATTGCTCAGCGCGATTTGGATTTTCCATACCGCGGTTCGCGCAATCAGCGTTTGATTGATGTACCGGCGTCGCTGAAAAAAGGCGAAGCAGTGGATTTTAAGTTATAGGAGGGACAGCTTATGCTGCTGGAATTATTGCAAAAAGGTTACGGCAAAGCCATGGGGCTGAACTGTGCCGAAAAAATGCTTTATGGGGCAAACTGGGCTTATAATTTGCAGCTGCCGCCGCAGGCACTAAAAATTGCCAGCGGATTTGGCGGCGGTATGGGTGCAGGTGCGGCCTGCGGCGTTGTTACCGGCGCGTGCATGGTATTAAGCACACTGTATGTAAAACGCAACGGCAAGGAAGAAGGTACCAAAATCCGCGCGCTGTGCAAAGAATTTATTGATGCCTTTGCTGTGGAAACAGGCAGCTACGACTGCAGCGGAGTAAAACCTAAATACTTTGAGCCGGAAACCCAGTGTGATAAAGTAATCTACATCGGCGCAGCAATTTTGGATAAGATTGTTGCAAGGGAAGGATTGGGCTGCTGATTAAAGCTGCTGTAAAGTAATTTTTAAGTAATGGCTAAAAACAAAATAACCTGCTAACAGTCAACTCAAAAATTTAAAGCAATAAATTTAGTATAATAACAGTCAAAACACTTATTCGCTTCGTTCAGGGCGTGTTTTTGACTGTTATTTTTATGGAATATTGCAATTTTTGAATGTTTCCTGTCAGCCGGTTATTCTTGTTTTTATTTATTTGTTATGCCGTTATTAAATTATTCTTTCGGCAAGGTATAATTTTCAACGGCGGCGATAAAATCGTTATCGTCTGCGTTAGCGGTGCGGAGGGATTGTAAGGCGGCGAAGTTTTGCAGTTCCTTGCCCCATAAAAAGGCGTCGCGGTCGTCGTAGCAGGCGGCAACAATGGGCGCTTTGGCGTCCACCGGCGTTTTGCCGTCAAGGTCGGTAAAAATAATGTAGCAGTTATCAAAATCCAGCCCGTAAACGCTGATATGTTCTTCTTCGGTCGGTGCGCTCCAGCAGCCGAGCGCTTCAAATTCTTTTTGCAATGCCATAATGTAACCTCGCTTAAACTTTATTTAATAATAGCATATAAAATTTTACGCGGTTTGTCCATAAAACTTGCAACAAAATCTGCAAAAAAGCGCCGCGGTAGTGTATAATAGATTGGAAAGGCCGCAAAGGAGTTGACGGAGAATGAAAAAATACCAGCCCGGCGAAAATATGCAGGTGCTTTTTGTTTGCCCTAAATGTGGCAGGCAGCTGGCGTGGGCTTTGCCCGCGGCGGAGATGCAGTGTCCTAAATGCGGCACATGGGTAACAAGCAAAAACCGCAAAGACCGCGGGCAGGATGTTTTTCTGCCTCCGGACAGCGACCAGACGGTACTATTTTAAGTGAGCGCCAATTAGTGGGGGTTTACTGTTTGAATTTATTAACAAAAACTTAAATATGAAAGAGGTATGAGTTGTGAAGATTTTTATGGATACCGCTAACGTGGCGGAAATTGCAGAAATAGCGGCGCTGGGCGTTGTGTACGGTGTTACAACTAACCCGAGCCTGATTGCCAAAACCGGCAGGACGCAGGCGGAGGTTATTCCCGAAATTTGTGGTTTGGTTGACGGCCCTGTCAGCGCCGAAGTTATCAGCACGGACTGCGAGGGCATGGTTGCCGAAGCGCGCAAGCTGATGAAAATTTCCGACAAGGTTGTCGTTAAAATTCCGTGCATTGCCGAAGGCCTGAAAGCCGTTAAAATTTTGAGTAAAGAGGGTATTAAAACCAATGTAACTCTGGTGTTCAGCCTGCCGCAGGCGCTGATGGCTGCGCGTGCCGGTGCAACTTACGTCAGCCCGTTCATCGGCCGTCTGGACGATATCGGCGAGAACGGCGCAGAGCTGGTTGAAAAAATGGTTAAGGTTTTCCGCCAGTACAATCTGGATACGCAGATTATCGCGGCCAGCATCCGCAATATGGAGCATGTGGAAAAGGTAATGCTCGCCGGTGCGGATATTGCGACTATCCCGACCAAAGTTTTAAAAGAACTGCTGCTGCATCCTTTGACGGATAAAGGTCTTGCACAGTTCCTTGAAGACTACAAAAACAGTTTAAAATAACATCACGCGGCGGCGTAATGCTGCCGCTAAATTTTTATCTGCGTAAGCAGGATTTTTGCCAAACGCAGAGAATATATTATTTTGGAAAAAATCAACAGGTGATGCGGTTAACCCCGCGAGCTTAATAGGGAAGCCGGTGTGAATCCGGCGCAGTCCCGCTACTGTAATGGCGAGCCGTCTGCAAGATGTCACTGAAGCGATGCTTTGGGAAGGCGCAGCGCGGCGATGAACCTGAGCCAGGAGACCTGCCTGTTACGAGTGCTATTGCCTACGGGGGATAGGTGGGCGCTTGCATATTGGTAAAAGTGTAATCCTCTTTGTTTAAAGGGGATTTTTTGTTTATAGAAAGGAGTTTTGCGATGCCGGGTAAACTTGTTTTGGTTACGGGCGGAGCACGCAGCGGCAAAAGCGAATTTGCCGAAAAATATGTGCTGCATTACGGCGCTAAATGCGCTTACATTGCTACCGCTGAGATTTTGGACGACGAAATGGCTGAACGTGTACGCTTGCATCAGGCGCGCCGCCCCCAAACGCGCTGGATAAATTTTGAAGCCCCCTACAACGCGCATGAGGTGATGAGCGAGGCTGTGCAGCGGGCAGACGCAGTTTTGTTCGACTGCCTGACGTTGTACATGAGTAATTTGCTGTACGGCAAGAACGCGCCGCAGGGCACAACGGAAGAAAAGGCGCAGGCTGTGAAGGCAGAGATTGCCAAACTTTTGGACGCAGCACGTGCGGGTGATGTGCCGGTGGTGTTTGTTACAAATGAAGTTGGCGCAGGTATTGTGCCGGAGAACGCTATGGCGCGCGAATATCGCGATATTGCGGGCTGGGTGAACCAGCAGGTGGCGGAAGCTGCGGACAGCGTGTTTTACTGCGTTGCCGGGCAGGCCGTTGATGTGAAGAAGCTTGCTTTTAAATTTGAGGAGGAAAATTGATGCAGGAGATTACCGTTCCGCCGCTGAACACGGAAGCGGCAGAGATTGTACATAAAAACTGGCTGGCGCTGGACGAAGTACCCGGTCAGCTTGGCAAGGTTGAAAGAATGGTTGAGCGTTATGCAGCAATTTGCGGCACGCCGGATTTTGACGGCAAACTTAAACCCGCCATGCTTTTGATGTGCGGCGACCACGGCATTGCCAAATACGGCGTCAGCGCTTACCCGCAGGAAGTAACCATGCAGATGATTAACGGCTATATGCGAGGCACGGCGGGTGCAAACGTAATGGCGCGCCACGCCGGTGCGGATGTTTTTGTGGTTGATATGGGCACGACTTTTGATTTAAGCCACCTGCCCAAGGTGCGCAACGAAAAGGTTGCCTGGGGCACGGAAGATTTTACCCAAGGGCCTGCCATGACACGCGAGCAGGCGGAAGAAGCCTTGCAGCGCGGCATGAAGGTTGCCGATGAGTGCATTGATAACGGCTATAACATGCTGGTAACGGCAGAAATGGGCATTGGCAACACCACAAGCACGGCAGCTATCGTATCGGCGTTTACCGGCCTGCCGCCGGAGCTGACTGTTGGGCGCGGCACCGGCATTAACGATGAGCGCATGAAGGTAAAACGGCAGGTTGTTGCTGACGGTTTGGCGTTTAACAAGCCAAAATTGGGCGATGCAATGGATATTTTGTGTAAGGTGGGCGGTTACGACCACGCCGGGCTTGCCGGTATGATTATTGCCGGTGCGCGCCGCCGTGTGCCGACAATGGTTGACGGCGTAAACGCAACGGCAGCGGCACTACTCGCTTACGGCATTGAACCTGCCTGCGCCGATTATATGTTCTGCTCGCATTTATCGGCAGAGATTTCGCACGCCAAAATGCTGGAAATTTTGAATTTAAAACCGATTGTCGATGCAGGCATGCGCCTTGGCGAAGGCACGGGTGCATCGCTTGCGATTGTAATTTTGCAGCAGGCACTTGATTTATACAAAAAAATGACGGCGGGTGGCACAAATGCGTGATTTTATTACCTGCCTGGAATTTTTAACGCGCATCCGTTTCAGTCACCGTACGGACTGGCGTGACGAGGATTTTTCGCGCAGCGTGCCTTATTTTCCGCTGGTCGGACTTGTTATTGGCGCGTTTCTGGGTGCAGTCAATTACGGTCTGGTCTGGCTTGCGGTGCCTGATTTTATGCGGGCGGCGCTTTTAATACTTGCGGAAATTATCATCACCGGCGGGCTGATGTACGATGGTTTTATGGATACCGCCGACGGCGTTTTTTCGGCGCGTAACCGCGAGCGCATGCTGGAGATTATGAAGGACAGCCACGTTGGTTCCAACGCCGTGCTGGCAGTTGTAACCTTGATTTTGCTGAAAGTGGCGGCGTATGTTTCCATCATGCCGCAGGAGCTGACGGCGGCGCTGATTGCCATGAGCGTAGCGACACGCACTTTTATGGTAATTTTTATCGTCAACTTCCCTTACGCGCGCAAAACCGGCATCGGCCACATGTTTAAAATGTACGCCAAACCCGTTTACACTGTCATCGCGCTGGCGCTGGGCATTGGCATAACGGCGCTGTGCGGTTTGCAGTACCTTGCGGTGATGGCGGTAACCTTTGTGCTGGTGTTTGGCTTCGGCAAATTTTTGCAGGGGCAGCTTGGTGGGCTGACGGGCGACACTTACGGCGCGCTGACGGAATGCGGCAACGTGCTGTACTTAATTATGGTAATAATTGGCGGACGCTTTTTGGTGCTTGGCTTTTATACTTATCACAGCATATTTAGTTTGTTTTAAGGATGGTGCAGAATGGAGATAGATGTTTTGGCGGCAAACGTGCTGCCTGCCGATAGAAACTTAATTGCCAAAGCGCAGGAGCGTTTTGACAATTTAATCAAACCGGTCGGTTCGCTGGCGAAGCTGGAAGAAATGGCGACGCGCTATGCGGCAATTTACGGCAGCGCCGATAAGAACGACGTGAATTACCCGCAGAAAACGCTGCTGGTGTGGACTGCCGACCCGGCGCAGGCGGCAGCTTATATGCAGGGCGGCAAACAGGCAAGCGTGCTGGCGGCTAATGCCGGAATAAACGCGCAGACCTTTCTGGTAACGGCGGAAAGCATTGAAGAAGCGTTGCTTGAAGGCGCGCTTTTGGTTAAGGAAGCGGCAAGCCTGCAAAGCGGTCAGCAGGTGCTGGCTTTCGGCTGTGCGGACGATGTGCCGGAATATCAGCTTAATGCTGACGCTGACGGCTACGAATTTTTGCAGCCGCTTGGCAGTATGGCTATTGCCGCTATGGCAGGCGGCATATTGCAGGCAGCGGCGCTTAAAGTGCCGGTAATGCTGGACGGCGCTGCTACCGTGTTGGCGGCAATAGCTGCGGTTAAGTATAATGCGGCGGCAAAGGATTATCTGTTCGCCGGGCATGTATCGGCAGAGCCGGGCATGGAAGATTTGTTAAAAGCCATTGGGCTTGCCGCGCCGCTGAGGCTGGATATAAAAATCTGCCGCGGCGAGGGCGCTGTGCTGGCTTTGAGTCTGCTTGACGCTGGGCTTAAAGCCTACAATGAAATGGAAACCTTTACCGAAGCAGGCGTACATGTTGAAGTAAAAGAATTTTCGCATGCCGAGGAATTGAAGGGTAAACAGGGGGCGAAGTAATGGGCAGGCTGTATTTAATCCGCCACGGCGAAACTGATTCCAACAAAAGCTACCGCTTTCAGGGGCAGACTGATATTGAACTGAATGCCAAAGGAAAGGCGCAGGCGCAGCTTCTGGCAGAGCATTTTAAGGACATCAAGCTGGATAAAATTTATTGCAGCAGCCTTCTGCGCGCACGCCAGACGGCTGAACCGGTGGCGCAGACGCATGGGCTTGCAATTGAAACGGTTGACGATATCAAGGAAATTGCCTTCGGTGAATGGGAGGGCATGACCTTTGACGAAATCAATGCCAAATGGCCGGGTGAAATTGATGCTTTCTTTAAAAATCCGGCGCTGTGCCATGTACCCGGCGGCGAAAATTTTACCGCCGTCGCCGCGCGCGTGGAGCCGTTTTTTAAACGCTGCCTGACGGAGATGGATGACAAAGATATTGCCATTGTGTCGCACGGTGGCATTATCCGTGTGCTGCTGTGCCTGTTTTTGGGCGTGGATTTGAATAATATCTGGAATTTCAGCGTTGGTAATTGCAGCACGTCAACGCTTGCAAAATGGCGCGGGTTTACGACAGTGCTGGAAAACACCAACGCAACCTATTATTTACGTTAAATTTTGCTGACAAATGTTAAAAACAGCCATGATATATTGACATTTGTACTTTAAAAAGATATACTTAAATCAGTATATCTCTGTTGGTTCATAAAGGGTTCATATCTTCTTTGATGCTTCTTGCATTTATATCGAAGCCGTGGCAAATCTATGAAGTCCTCATGGGGTATGATTAATGTAAGGAGCTGATAACAATGAAAGAAGACAAAACTTTAGTATGCAAGGAATGCGGCAAGGAATTTGTTTTTTCCGCTTCCGAACAGGAATTTTATGAATCCAAAGGCTTCACCAACGAACCGGGCCGCTGCCCTGCCTGCCGTCAGGCACGCAAACAGCGTCTTGGCATTGTAAGCGACCGTCCGGCCCGCCAGATGTATCCGGCAGTTTGCGCTGAATGCGGTAAAGAAACCGAAGTTCCGTTCAAACCGTCCGAAGACCGTCCGGTTTACTGCCGTGACTGCTTCAACGCGCATCATCGCGCTTAATTAAATAACAACGCCTGCCGTTTTTGCGGCAGGTTTTTGTTTTTTATGCAAATTTTATAAATAATGTGACAGAAACTTTGGGAAAGTTACCCGCAGTATGGTATAATATTTTAATAAGAACAAAATTGGGGGTCATTTTATTTTAGAACTCAAAGAAATTGCTGTCACCGACAAGGCGTTGTTTGAAAGCTACATGTCGCGCCCGGATTACCACGGCTCGGAATGTGCTTTCGGCAATTTGTTTATGTGGCAGACCTGTTACGATATTTTCTGGACCGTTGCGCATGATTTTCTTGTTATCAAGGTTAAGCGCAACGATGTTGACTTTTTTTTGCAGCCTTTTGGCGGCAAGGATGAAGACCTGCCCAAACTGATGCAGGAAATTAAGGAATACAACGGCGGCAAGCCGTTTGAAATTCACGGTATTTACGAAGACGGCAAGGAACGCTTGTTAAAAGCATTCCCCGATTTGGAAATTACCGACGACCGCGACAACTGGGATTATGTTTATTTGCAGCAAAACCTGGCTACTTTGGCGGGGCGTAAATACCACGGCAAAAAGAACCACTGCAATGCTTTTGTAAAAGAGTACCCGGATTATGTTTACGAGGAAATGAACAGAAGTAACATCGACGAGTGCATAGCCTTCGGCGATATGTGGTGCGAGCGCCGTATGGGCGATGACCCTTCGCTGGTATGCGAAAAATGTGCCATCCACGAAGCGCTGAACAATTTTGAAGCGCTGAAACTGCGCGGCGGCGTTATCCGCATAGGCGGCAAGGTGGAAGCCTTCAGCTTTGGCGAAAAAATTAATGATAATACCGCAGTGCTGCATGTGGAAAAGGCGAACCCGGAAATCCGCGGGCTGTATTCGGTTATTAACCGCGACTTTGCCAAAAACGCATGGGGCGACGTAACCTATCTGAACCGCGAGGAAGATATGGGCATCGAAGGCCTGCGCATGGCGAAAGAATCGTACAAGCCGGAATTTATGGTTAAAAAATATTCCACTGTTTTTAAATAAGAGGTCTGTATGGATTTCAGAATGTTAAACGCAAAGCTGCTGCCGCAGGCGGCGGATTTGTGGGATTACTGCTTTGAAAAAAAAGGCGACCCGTTTCACGAATGGTATTTCAGCGAATACTGTTTGAAGCAGAACACTGTTATCGGCGGGTTTGACGGCGATAATCTGGCCTGCATGCTGCACCTTAACCCGTATGCCATAACGCTGCGCGGCAGCGAGGTACGCCTGCCTTATATTGTGGGCGTGGCAACAGCGCCGGAATACCGTGGACAGCATTTGACAAGGCCGATGCTGGAAACTGCCTTTACGGTTTTGCGGGCGCAGGGCGCGGCGTTTGCGTTGCTTATGCCTATAAATCCTGCAATTTACACGCCGTACGGTTTCAGCTACTGCTATTACCGCCATTTTTACAAGCTGCCACTGACGGAGCTGAAAAGCCTGCCGCCGGTGCAGAATGTAAAACTTGTGCGTTATGCTGATATAACTGAAGGATTGGATGCAGCAGACAAAATTTACACTGCCTGCGGGCAGAGCCTTAACGGCATGGCGGTGCGCAGCAAAACCAAATGGCAGGAACTTTTAAACGGCTACAAAGCCGAAAAGGTTATGCTGGCAGCTGCTTTGCAGAATGATGAGCCTGTTGGTTATATGCTTTACGCTATCAGCGGTGGTACATTTAAAGTGCAGGAAATGCTGACGCTGAACCACGAGGCGCAGAACGCGCTTTTACATTATGCCGCTGGGCATTTAAGCGGCGCGCAGGCCTTTGAATGGCTGGCGGAAGCGGATAATCTGGCACATCTTGATTTTGCGGGCGCGGATTACTGTGGAAGCGTTAAGCCCTTTATGATGGCGCGCTGTATTAATATCCGCAAGGCGCTGGAGATTTTGCCCGTGCCGCAGGGTTTGGAAGGCGAAGCCACGCTTTTAATTACCGATAGATTTTTGCCGCTGAACAACGGGCTTTTGAAAATTAAAGCTTCGGGCGGAGTTTTAACCCACGCCAGCACCGTCGATGATGAAGAAATCGTCATGGACGCGGCGGCTTTTACGCAGTTATGTTTCGGCACGTTCAGCTTTGATGAGCTGGTGCGCGCCGGTAAAATAAAAGTTCTTAATCCGCACAAAAGCGGTTTTATGCAGGCATTGTTTGCCAAATGCCGCAACTACATCAACGAGTATTATTGAAAATAAAGCAGGGAGGCTGATTTAATGGACAAAATCAGACGCATTTTTGTAGAGAAAAAAGAAGCTTTTGCCGTTGAAGCAAGAGGCATGCTTGCCGATTTGCAGACTAACCTCGGCATGAAAGGCTTAACCGGCATCCGTGTGCTGAACCGTTACGATGTGATGGGCGTAACCGATGAGGAGTTTGCCGCTGCCAAAGGTTTGGTTTTAAGCGAACCTCCGGTTGACACCGTTACCGAAGAACTGGAAGTACCGGCAGGCTGCCGCGCTTTTGCCGTGGAATTTTTGCCCGGCCAGTACAACCAGAGGGAAGACTTTGCCGCGCAGTGCATTCAGCTGATTACCCAGAAGGAGCGTCCGCTGGTATCTTCCGCCAAGGTTTATATTTTGTCCGGCACAATCAGCGACGAGGAGTTTGCCAAAATCAAGGCTTACTGCATCAACCCGATTGAAGCGCGCGAAGCCGCGTGGGAAAAACCGGCAACCCTTGTGCAGACCTGCGAGGAGCCTCAGAAAATTAAATCCGTAGAGGGCTTTTTAACCTTTACTAAAGACGAAATGGAAGCCTACCGCGTGGAAAACGGACTGGCCATGAGCCTGGACGACCTGCTGTGGTGCCAGAAATATTTTAACGAAGAACACCGCGAACCGACCATTAC
>CASEGD010000017.1 GCA_949287345.1 uncultured Phascolarctobacterium sp.
ACACCTCTCTAAACTAAATCATGTATACATTATACTATACCGCTGATGTTTTGGCTATACACGCTAAAATTATTCACATTTTTTACAAAAATAGCTGTACTGGCAGTTGTGGCAGTACGTTGTGCGGCATTCAAAATCAGCCTCGTCCTGTTTGGCAAAAAGCTGCTGCAAATCAGCGGCAATTTGCTGCGGGTCAAAATCATCCGGCAGCGCCAGTTTTTTACAGCCGCGCAAAAAGTGCAGTTCCGCCGTTTTAACCGGCATTTTAAAAAGCTGCTGCACCGCCAGCTTATACAGCCCCAGCTGATATAAATAGCCTTTAGGCAGCCCGTCCGGCATGTGGCCGGTTTTATAGTCGATAATAGTCAGCGTGTTATCTTCATTAAAAATGACGTTATCAATAAAGCCGTGGCAGTTGGCGTTAATGCCGTAATCCGCCAAAAGCGGCAGGTTAAATTCCGTTTCGTGCAGCTGCTTAATGTTTAAGCCCGGGTACAAATCGCTTTGCAGGTAAGTATTAAGCAAATTTTCCGCCTCGGCTGGATTGCCTTTAATGTCATTTTCGTAAGCCGCCTGCATTAAGGCTTTATGCGCGTCGCCGCAATATTTTTCCAGCGCGGCGTGGATTAACGTACCCAGCGTGCGCGCGTCCATGTTGCCCTCGCCTTCCAGCAGCGGCTCAACCTGCGGCATTTGCAGAATGTAATGGTAATAATAACTGCGCGGGCAAATATCGTACTGCTGCAAGGCGGACGCCGAAAAGTTCTGCTGCCAAGCTTTGCCGTAAGCAGGCAGTGGTTTGATGTTGGCTTTTATTTCGTCAGTCAGCTCAACGCCTTCTGTTAATGTGGTTATTTCTTCCGGCGCGGGGATTTCCGCAGCATCCAGCGCGTTAAAGTTTAAACCGGTGTAGCCCAGCAAAATATTGCGCAACCTTGTAAACCAGTTGTTGGGCCCTTTGCCGTTTTTGTTTGTTTTAACAATGCCGGACATTATTAACCTGTCCTTGGCGCGCGTAACGGCAACGTAAAACTGGCGCTGCTTTTCGGCATCGTCCAGTTCTTTGTTCAACTCGCTAATTTTGTTGTACACGCTGCTTGCCAGCAGGCTGCCGTTAACATCCGCCTTAATGCCAAGGCCGATGTTTTTGTTAAAGCGTATCTGCGTTTTATCCGACTGAATTTTACCGTCCAATACCGGCAAAATGACGGTCGGGAACTCCAGCCCCTTAGATTTATGGATGGTCATAATCGTAACGGTTTCGCGTTCGTTATCGGCTGGTGCTGATGCTTCTCGCGCCACCATAACACGCAGTTTTTTGACGTTGTCAAGGTATTCGCGCAGGCCGCCCTGACGGTGCAGGCAAAAATCGCCTGCCAGGCTGAACAGCTTTTTAACATTGGCAAGCTGCTCTGCCCCGCCCGACTGAGCTGCCAAAAGCGCATTAAGGTTTAAGGTTTCTTCAATATATATCAGTAAATCCGTCAGCGGCAGGGATGCGGCGGCGTTGTAAATATTGCTTAAAGTTTGGGCGCAGTCTGCAAGCTGCGCTTTTTTAGCTTTGTTTAAATAATCCGGGTAAGCCCCGCTTTGCAGCTGCTGCCACAGGCTTTCGCAGGTTTTATCGTCCTGCATTTTAAAGAACAGCGCAGTAATTGTTTCGTCGTCCATCGCAAAATACGGCGAACGCAGCACACCAGCCAGTTCCAAATCGCGGCGGCTGTCGGCGCATACTGTAAGCAGGTTGATAAAATCAACAATCTCCTGCCTGCCGTAAAATCCTTTGCCGTCCACCACGGTGCAGGGAATACCAGCGGCGTTTAAGGTTGCTTCGTAAGTACCGACGTGCGTCATGGCGCGCAGCAAAACTACAATATCGCCGTAAGGCACGCCGTCTTCATTGTGTATCGTTTTTATTTTCTGCGCTATGGTGTTGGCTTCGGTCTGGCGTTCGCTAAAAGGCGCGGTTTCGGCATCGTAGCTGATAACAAGCATTTCCGGCAGCAGTTCGCTTTCGCGGTTCGCCTGCAAGGCTTCAAAATATACATCCTTCGTAGCGTCCAGCCCCAGCAAATCCGGGAAGGTTTCGTTGCACAACTCCAGTATTTTATCCACCGTGCGGAAGTTATCATCCATAGTGATGTTTTTACCGCCGCCCGCTTCAATATCGCGGCGCACGCGCGCAAACACGTTTACATCCGCCCCGCGGAAACGGTAAATAGACTGCTTGGGATCGCCGACGATAAACAGCTTGCTGCCACAGAGCTTGTTTTTATCATCGCCGCACAGCAGATAGACAATTTCGCGCTGGCGTTCGTTGGTGTCCTGAAACTCGTCCACCATGATGTATTTAAAATTCTGCTGGTATTTATGGCGGATTTCCGGCGAGTTTGCCAAAAGATTCAGCGCCATGCTTTCCAAGTCGTCAAAGCCGATTAAGTTCTGTTCCGTTTGCAGGGTTTTAATGTAATCCGTGCAGCCCTGCAAAATCTGCTGCCAGCAGGCAACAAGCTCCTGCGCACGTTTATCGGTAATGCTCTGGTATAAAGCGTTTAAGGCCTCCTGCGCAGCGGCGACGGTTGCTTTGTCCTTACCGCGCTTATTCATTGATTGCAGGTGTTCATCAAGTATAGCCTGCTTTTCCGCGTCGGCAAAATCCTTGACGGCTTCAATAACAAGCTCGCGGTTTTCTTCAAGTTTTTTCAGTTCGTTCCAGTGGGGGCTGTTCTTTTTAAAATTATCCGCACCGGCAACAAGCTCATCAACAAGCTGCACCAGTTCTGCCTGCTTATCGCGCACGGCGTTTTCGTCAACAGCATACGGCGCAGCCAAATCGCCAAATTCCAAAACTTCATCCGCATGGGCGTAAATGGTATATAACTGGCTTTTAAAGCCGTCGATGCCGTATGCACGCACCAAAGTTTCCACAGCGGCATTGCGTTCTGCCAGCGCTTTTTTGATGTAGTTAAAAATGCCGGTCTGCAAAAATTCCGTCATGTCGTTTTCTTCGGCGACGTTAAAAGCAGGGTCCAGCTCCGTTTCAACAGGGTTCTCCTTTAAAATGCCGTTACAGAAGCCGTGTATTGTGCTGATACGCGCCTGGTCAAAGCCCTGACGCTGTTTGTGCCAAAACTCGCGGTTCAGCGCGTCCTCTTTTTCCAGCTCGTACAGGCGTTTGCGGATGCGTTCTTTCATCTCCGCGGCGGCCTTGCGGGTAAAGGTTATTGCCAAAATTTCCTTGGGCACTACCGCATTTTGCGGATTTTTAATGCCCTGCGCCAGAATATTAATGAAACGCTCGACAAGTACACGTGTTTTGCCGCTGCCCGCGCCCGCCGATACTGACACGTTGCAGTTTAAAGTGTTGATTGCTGCGGCCTGATTTTCGGTAAAATTAAACATCTTCGTCTGCACCTCCCGCAGCTTTTATGCCATAGCGGCGGCAGATATCGCACGCCGGGCAATAATCGCAGCCGTCAACCGCCTGCGGCTTAAAATCGCCGCTGCGCATAGCGGTTACATAATTTTTTATAAATTCGCCTGTGGCAGATATAAATCCGTTAATGTCTGCGGCTTTAGCATTTTTGCCATAAAACGGCGGCTTAGCAGCATCATCAAAAAATACGCCGCCTTCACGTTTGCCGGTTTTAAAGCTGTAATAACCGCCGCCCAAAACTTTGCCGCCAAGCTGCTGTGCCGCCAAAAGATACAGCGGCATCTGCATGTCAAGCCCCTGCTCCATTTTAGCAGGTTTCGGCGGTTCGCCGCTTTTGTAGTCGGTAACAAAAATGCCGCCGTCACCGGTATCAATGCGGTCAATGCGCCCCTGCAAATTGATTGGCGCGCCGTCAGTATCAACGCTCACCTGCAAATCCGTATTCGGCCCGAAGGCGCGTTCCACCGCCAGCGACTTATAGCCCTGCCAGCTTTGCGCATAGGCGTATTCCGCCTTAACAAAATCAAGAAGCGTCTGCAAAAAACGTTCCTTCTGGTAAGGCAGCAAAACGGTATCCTTCAATTTGCCGCTGTGCAGATACTCCTCGCACAGCTTTTCAAAAATCTGCTGCATTTCAGCCTGCAATGCGTCCAAAGCATAGTCCGTCAGCTTCTTGCCGCAGTAACGCTCCGTAAATTCCGCAGCGGCGGCATGCAGCAAATTACCGCGGTCAATGCTCGTAACATTTTCGTCCGCTTCGGCGTATTCCTGCTGCTGCCATAAATAGCTGACCAAAAATTTAAACGGGCAGGCAGCGTAAGTTTCCAGCCGCGAGGCGCTGAAGCTGTTGCCAAGATGTTTTTGAAGCTGTGCCAGCAGGTTTTTATCCGCCAGCACGCCGCTGTAATTATCAAAGCCGCCGTCACGCCAATATTCCAACTCCGTGCGCTCGTTCCAGTTGTAAAAGCGCTCCGCCAGCCATTCGTTATCACGGTCGGCAGCCGCCAATTTTTCCGCCAGTTCGTTTGCGGACATGGCATTTTCAACACTAACGGCTTCGCACTTTTCTACCTTCAAAGTACCTTCTGCAAAGGTGTTTTGCAGCATTTCCGCATAGGCGGATGCGCCGCCCCGGTCGTCGCTGTACCAGCTTACCGTCAAACTTTGCAGCGCTGCGCTGACAGCGGCGGCAAAAAAGTAACGGTCCTCATTTAAACCGGCAATCGTGCCGGGCAGGTCGATACCGAGCGACACCATCATGGCACGCTCGTAATCGTTATAAATCCAGTTTTCGGTTTTCAATACAGGGAACTCGCCCTCGCGCACGCCCAGCAAAAAGACGTGCTTGTAGTAAACGCCCTGTATGCCGGAAGCTTCTGTAATCAGCACGCCGCCCATATCGCCTTTTTGCAAAATCAGCTCCACACCCTGCACTGCCTCGTAAAAAATATCGGCAAAGTCCTGCGCACTGATTTTTTTGTGCAGCATGCCGCCTGCTTCGTAGTCGGCCTCTATCTGCGTTAAAATTTTGGTTATCGCCGTTTCCGCCAGCAGGTAGTTTTTAATAGCGGCGTGGCCTGCCGTGCCGTTTTTAAAGGCAGCACCCAGCACATTGGCAATGTTTAACTGCTCCAGCAAATTGCTGACGGCGTTGCAGTAATCGCTGATATTCGCCGATTGCGGCAAACCGCCCGCCAACTCCAAAAGCCTTGTAAATTCCTGTTTGTTTTCCTCATCCAGTACAGCCATACCGTCCTCAACAAAGGAGGCTGTGGTCTGGTAGTATTTATCCTCTTTTAAGCGCAGTAATTTTTCGGTGTCCAGCTTAAACAGCATTTTAAGCGCCTGGCAGCCCAGCACCTGCCACAAATTGGCAGCGTCCAACGCCGGTGCGGATGGCACTGCTTTCTTCAGCAGCAGGTAAACAAGTTCCGTCAGCGGCTGATTATTTAATTTGGCGCTTTGCGGCAGCGATACCGGCACGCCGTATTCATCGCTTAAACGGCGCAGGCCTGCGTAAAAGCTGAAATCGCGCAGTAAAATGATTATATCATCCGCGCTCTCGCCCTGCTGCAGCAGCTTTTTAACGCTGCGTAAAACGGTGCACACTTCCTGCTCGCGGGTATTAGCTTCAATTAAGCGTATGCCCTTGCCGTCATAGGCGATGCCGCTTTCTTCGCCAAGGTTTTCCGCCAGTACGGTCAGCGCATCGGCACGCGGCGGCACCGGCGGGTTTAATTTTTCAACATCCAAAAAGCCGCTCAAATCAAGATAAGCGTTGGCAGTCGCCGCAAAAATTTCAGGGCGAGCGCCATCATACATCAGCCCCACGTTAATGCCGCAGTGGTTTTTCAGTTCGCGCAGAAGCTCCACCTGCAAGCCGTCAAACTGGTAAAATTCGCTGAAATACAAATGCTGCCACGGCACAACCGGATGCTCCTGCTGCAAAACGTAAACGGCAAGGCGGTACAGGCCTTCAACGTCAAACCAGCCTTCTTCCTTTAATTTAAGGCGGTAAGCGGTGTAAACAGCGGCAATTTCGCGGTCCTTCAAGCCCAGCTTGCCATGCCTGTCCCAGCTGTTCAGCGCTTCGTAAATTTCTTCCATTTTTGCGCCGCTGCGCGATAGCTGCCCCATCAAACCGGTAACGGCTTTCACAAAGCCCTTCTTTTCTACCAGCACGTTAAAATACGGCAGCTGCTTTTCGGCGGCATAATCTTTCAGTAATTCTTCAACAATCAGCTCCTGCGTGCGGCGCGAGATGCGTTTTAAATTTGTGTAGCCGTTGGCATTCAGCAGTCCGCCTGCAATATCGTCAAAGTTTTTTACGCGCACCGCGCCTTCCGCGTAAGCGCGCTTTTGCAGCACGCCGCTGGGCAAAACCAAAAGCGCTTTATCCCAGCCTTGCTGCTCAATTTCATTTATAAAAAACTGTCTGGCACTGCTTCCCAAAGGGACACAATAAAGTTTATTCATAATTTTCTCCGTCAAAGTTTTTCTTTTATTTTACCACAACTCAGTGACAAACCCAAAAAGCAAATTTGCCAATAAACAGTGTATGCTGTTTTGGTTATATGATAGCTTTTAGTGTAAAATTTTTGTTAAATTTTGTAGAATTTAATTTACAATTGGACAAAATTGATTTATTCTATAAAAGATATTTTTATACTTATATATCTAAGGAGGAATTTTTGTATGTCAGGTTTAGGTTTAATGATAGCGTTTATAATCGCTATCATCGTCATGATTGTCGCTATTTCAAAGTATAAGATTCATCCGTTCCTTTCCATTATGACGGTTTCTCTTGTGCTTGGCCTTGTTGCAGGTATTCCGCTGGTTGATACCAAAGTGGACGGCAAAACCGTGCAGGGCATTGCCACTGTTATCGGTTCCGGCTTTTCCGGCACGTTTACCAGTATCGGTATCGTAATTATTTTGGGCGCTTTAATCGGCGGTATTCTTGAAATTACCGGCGCAGCCTTTAAACTGGCCGACCTTATTATCAAATTAGTCGGCAAAAAGAACCCTGAACTTGCCATTGAACTGATGGGCTGGGTTGTTTCCATTCCGGTTTTCTGCGATTCCGGTTTCGTTATTTTAAACCCTATCCGCAAAGCGCTGGTTAAACGCACTTTAGTGCCCAGCGTCGGCATGTCCGTGGCGTTAAGCGCAGGCCTTTATATTTCTCACGTATTCATTCCGCCTACGCCGGGGCCGATTGCCGCTGCCAACACTTTGGGCATCGGCGACAACCTGCTGCTGGTTATCGGCATGGGCATGGTTGTTTCTATCTTCCCGCTGATTGCAGGTTACGCTTTTGTTAAATACATTGCCCCAAAAGTTAAAACCCCTGAGGATATTAACGACGGCGAAGTTGTAAAAACTTACGAAGAAATCATGGCTGCCCATAAAAATATTCCGGGCGCGTTCAGCTCCCTTGCGCCGATTATCGTGCCTATTTTGCTGATGGCATTGGGTTCTGTTTCCAACATGGCTAAATGGGGCGGCTTCTTCGGCGAACTGTGCGTATTTTTAGGCACTCCGGTTATCGCATTGGCTGTTGGCGTAATTTTTGCTATTTTCCAGCTTATCGGCGCAGGCAAAACCGGTGAATTTTATGAGCTTACCAACGAAACCTTAAAAGTTACCGGCCCGATTTTGTTTGTTACCGCGGCGGGCGGCGTTTTGGGCAAGGTTATCGCCGTAAGCGGCATGGTACAGTTTATTACCGCAAACGCCAGCATTCTGGAAACCATCGGTATTTTCTTCCCGTTCCTTCTTTCTGCAATTCTCAAAACCGCACAGGGTTCTTCTACCGTTGCGCTTACCACTACCGCAGGCATTGTTGCCCCGCTTCTTGGAGTGCTTGGGCTTGATACCCCGATGCTTACCACCCTTACCGTTATGGCAATCGGCGCAGGCGCGATGGTTGTTTCCCACGCTAACGACTCCTACTTCTGGGTTGTTACCAACTTTGGCGAAATGACTCCTGACCAGGGCTACAAAACCCAGACCGTCTGCACCTTTATCCTCGGCGTTTCCGCTATGCTCGGCATCTGGCTGCTGTCGCTGTTCTGCTGAGAGGTAAACCATGAAAAAAATTCTTTTAATCCCCGATTCGTTTAAGGGCACCATGAGCTCGCTGGAAATCTGCTCCATTATGGAAGCAGGCATCCACCGCCACTACCCGGAAGCAGAAGTTGTCAGCATACCGGTAGCCGACGGCGGCGAAGGCAGCGTGGACGCTTTTTTGCAGGCGCTCGGCGGCGAAAAAGTAACAGTTAAAGCGCAAGACCCTTACGGACAGGAAATTGATTCTTTTTACGGCATTCTGCCGGACGGCACTGCCGTTATTGAAATGGCTGCCGCGGCAGGACTCCCCCTTGTCGGCGAAAACCGCCACGCCGAAAAAACAACTACCTACGGCGTTGGCCAGCTAATCAAGGACGCACTGCGCAACAAATGTAAAAAGCTGATTATCGGCCTTGGCGGCAGTGCAACCAACGAAGGCGGCTGCGGTGCTGCGGCGGCACTGGGCGTGCGCTTCATCAACAAACACCACGAAAGTTTTGTGCCGGTCGGCGAAACCTTAAAGGACATTACCGCTATTGATATGAGCGGACTTGACCCGCTTTTAAAGCAGGTGCCCATCATTACCATGTGCGATATTGATAACCCGCTCTGCGGACCGCACGGCGCATCGGCAGTATTTGGCCCGCAAAAAGGCGCTGACGCCGAATGTGTGGAAATGCTGGATAACGGCCTGCACCACATGGCGGATATTATCAAGCGCGACCTTGAAAAAGATGTTTTACTGCTGCCCGGCAGCGGTGCGGCAGGCGGTATGGGCGGCGGCATGGCAGCCTTTTTCGGCAGCCGTTTGCAGCCCGGCATCGAAACAGTGCTTGATACGGTACATTTCAACAATCTGCTTGAAGGCGCAGACCTCGTCATCAGCGGCGAAGGCAAAATTGATACACAATCATTGCGAGGCAAGGTTGTTATCGGCGTTGCGCGGCGCGCCAAACAATCACATGTACCGCTTATTGCCGTTGTCGGCGATATCGGCGGCGACATACAAAAGGCGTATGATGAAGGCGTTACCGGTATCTTCAGCATTAACCGCGTCGCCCTTCCCTACGAACAGCTTAAACTGCGTGCAAAGGAAGACCTGCGTTTGACAGTTGAAAACATCATGTACTTTATGAAGCATATGCGTTAAAAACAAAAAAATTATCCTGCTCAGCAAATCTGCCGGGCAGGATTTTTTATTATTGTTTTGTTATTTGCAATATTTCTAAAACTTTTACCCCATCTTACTGAAGTAATATTTAACGGCAACTGCCTGCGCTGCAAGGAGTGCCATCAGCAGGTAAAACACCTGCGTTATGCCGAAGCCGTGCGCTACAAAGCCCAAAACGGCAGGACCTAAAATAACGCCGGTGTAGCCCATGCTGGTTATCGCCGTAACGGCGGCGTTGATGGGCATTACCGCCTGGTATTTGGTCAGCGAATAGATTGTCGGCACAATGTTGGCAAGCCCCAGCCCCATCAGCACAAAGCCAAGCTGCAAGGCGTAAAAGTTATCCAAAAAGATGACGCTTAAAAAGCCCAGCGCGCCGGTAAGGCTGCCAAAAATCAGCGTTTTTTCTTCGCCCAGCACGGCAACAACCTTATCGCCCACAAGGCGCATAGCCAACATGGCAACGCTGAACACCGCATAACCGACGCCCGCCAGCGACAGCTCCGTGTTTTTAACTTCGGTCAGCAAAACGCCGCTCCAGTCCATAACGGCACCTTCGCCCAAAAAGGTTATGCACGCAAGCAACCCAAAGAACACCACAATGCCTTTGGGTATGGCAATAGGCTTTTCGTTGCCCGCGCCCTTAAAGTTTAAAAAGTGGCGGCTGTAAATTACGGTACACAGCAGCACAACAAGGCAATGCACGGCGGCAATAACCGTTATGCCAAGCCCCGCTTTTGCCAAAAGGCTGAACAGCCCCGCACCGGCAAAGCAGCCGACGCTCCACAGCGCATGCATGCCGCTCATCATACGCTTTTTGCTGGCGTTTTCAACAATAACGGCGTTCAAGTTCATGTTAACGTCGATACAGCCCATCGCCGCGCCAAACACTGCCAGAAACACCAAAAAACTCCAGATACTGCCAAGCAGCGACAGCACTATCAAATCCAGCGCCATAATTGTTATTGCCACGCGCAGCACCTTTTTGCAGCCGTAGCTGCGGCTTAACATCCCCGCAAGGGGCATAAAAATAAACGCGCTGATGCCGATGCTTAAAAGTAAAAGCCCCAAAACGTCAGCGCCAATCTGTAATTTTTCCTTAACGGCGGGTATCATAGGCGCCCAGGTGGCAACGGCAAAGCCGGATATAAAAAACGCCATGCGCGCCGCCATCTGTTCTTTTTTGCCTACTTTAAATGTTGATAGATAATCGTCTACTAATCCCATTATTACACTTCTTTAAATCAGGGTTTGCAAAGCCCGCACGGCTCGTAGCCTTTGCTGGTCAGCTCGTTGCGCGTGCCGGTATAGTTTTCCTTGTTTTTAGGGTTGATGTCATAAGCACCGCTGCATTCCGGTTTGTGGAACTTTTTGCTGCTCTTGTTCAGCACAAAGTTTTTAACGGCAAATTCATCCGCCGCAGGGCAGATTTTACCGCCGACGCTGCCGGGTGCAGCCAGCTTGCTGTAACCGGTTGCGTAGTCGATATCAATGCCCGGCTGCACGTTGTAGCAGAACACGTTAAAGCTGATGCCCTCGCCCTTATCTTCAACGGACATGGCTTCCATCTGCACGCCGTCGGCAACAAGGTTATTGCCCGTAAACAGCGGCGTTACACGGTACAGAACGTGGTTGCCGGTTTCTTTTACATAGTCGGCTACCATATTTTCAAACGGCAGCATGCCATCCACATTCATATAGCGCGTGCCGGTAATCAGGTTGCGCTCATTGGCGTTTTCAGCCGTCAGCTGAAAGCCGATTAAATGGCAGCGGTTGAACAGATACTTGCCGTCGACGGAATCATACTTGGCGGTTTGCCAGCCGGTAGGCTTAACCTGGCCGATTTTGCCGCGTTTTTCGGTCAGCATGGTATCTTTGCTGACATTGGCATAAGCAACGCCGCAGCGCCCGTATTTATCAAGCTCGCTGTATTTTTCAAAGCTCTTGGTGGTTAAATCTTCCTCAATAAAGCCCGGCACATTGTTGTTAACGGCAACATAAGGCTGGTTGGTGTACTGCGGCACCGAAGTAAGCGTAATGGCAGCCGCCGTGCTGTTAGTATTGGTCGCGCTGCCGCTGCTGCCGCACCCGCTGATGAACATACCGGCAATTAAAAGCAGCGAACAGATTAAAGCAAATATTCTTCTCATTTTACGTAAATCTCCTCCGTAATTTTATCGTGCGACGAACCTGCAAAATCACTGCTCTGCGCAAGCCGCCAGTTAGTTAAATC